>CAZZDT010000167.1:0-7066 GCA_964652435.1 uncultured Bdellovibrionales bacterium | reverse complement strand
CACGAGATTTTTAAAGCCCTGAACCGGATTCAGTTTTTTGATGTCGGGCGTGATGGGCTTGGTGGTGAACATAAAGCCTACCTGAGCCAGGTTCATGGCCATCCCGAGTACAAATGCGGCGGCTAAAACCGGAGCGCAAGTTTTGGCCATGGTGACGATGCCTTGGACCAAGAGGCGGTGAGCAATCACGCCCTCGGCTTCCGATGAAGCAGCCGCTCGTAAAGCCGTGGCAAAGAGATCACTGAATTGATCGGTGATGTAGGGCAGGGAGCCTGCGAGAACCGCAAAGACAACAATGAATGAAACTGCGCTGGTTACATCCTGACTTTTGGGAACGTTTCCTTCTTTACGAAGTTTGCGCAACCTCTCCGGGGTTGGCTCTTCGGTTTTTTCGCCTGTGCCGCCATCACTCATCGGTTAGTCCATGGTCGCAGCGAGGTAATCGATGGTGCTTTGGGTGGCCACTACGGCCCATTCTGAATAGACCTCAAAGTTTCCAACAATGGCTCCCAGCGAAATAAAAATGATGATGACTCCGCCAAGTGCTTTGACGGGCATGGACATAAAGTATGCGTTTAATTGCGGTGCGACTCGGTTCAAAATGCCGAAGACCACATCGGTGATGAAAGTTGCGGCGATAACCGGGGCAGCCAGGGTCACCGCAACCAATAAAATATTTGCGGTCATGCGAACCATAAAATCGACAAAACCACCAAAGCCGGCCGTCAACGATAGCGTTTCATTGATGGGGATGCTGGCAAAAGACATGAAGTAGCCTTGTAAAAAGACGTGGTGTCCACCCATTACAAAGAAGATCACGAGCAGCAGCTGGTAATACATATTTCCAGTGGGTGTAGCTCTTTGTTTAGAGTGAGGCACCATCACTTCGGACATACTTGTCCCGCGAACGGTATCGATCAGCCTTCCCGCCATATCCATGGCGTAAAAGATATGTGAATTGACGAAACCAATGGCCATCCCCACAAACGCTTCTTTGAGCATCAAGAAGAAGAAGCCAACGGCGGTAAAGGGCATGGTATCTGAGATGGCCATGCTGGCGGTTGGCCAAATCAAAATCGTCATAAGGATGCCGAGACCCATTTTGACCTCGGTGGGCATGACTTGCCCGCCGAAAAAAGGCGTCAGCATAATCATGGGCATGGTGCGGCCAAGAATAAGGGCCACCATCAAAAGCTCTTGGGTGTAGTTTAATTTCTCACCAATGAGGGCAAGGACCTGTTCCATGTATTCACCCGGTCCTCAAAAGATGAATTCTGGAAAGCGCTCGAAGCAAAGACGTGCAAAGTTTAAGAGTGTACCCCCGAGCCAGGGTCCAAGCGCTGCGAGAACACCAAAAATGACAATCATTTTTGGAACAAATGTGAGTGTGGCTTCTTGAAGCTGAGTCACCGCTTGAAAGAGTGAAACGGCCAGACCAACAATCATACTCAGGATAATAGGGGGTCCGCAGACGACGATAATCATCAGCAGACCTTCATTGGTAATCCGCAAAATGAAATCGAGTACCTGTTGATCCATAACCTACCGCTCCCTGGCCTACTGATAACCGACCACAAGGCCCTTGGTGATCAGGTACCAGCCGTCAACGAGTACAAAGAGCAAGACCTTAAAAGGCAGCGAGATGGTGGTCGGCGAGAGCATCTGCATGCCCAATGCCATTAAAATGTTGGCCACAACCATGTCCACCACAAGAAATGGAACGAATAAAATAAAACCGATTTGAAAAGCTTCCTTGAGCTCACTGATGACAAAGGCGGGTATGATTATACTCCAATCTTTGTCCGTGAGAGTGGCTCTGTCTTTGGGCAGCCGCATCCGCCAAGCCAGCTTGTAGAACATGTCGCGATCTTTAAGGTGAGCGTGCTTCATTAAAAAGCCGCGCATGGGACCTTGCGCTTCGCCGGCCAGCTCAACGATTTGGTCAACGCTTAAGTCGGTGAGTTTGAGTTGTTGTCCAGTCGCTTTGTCTTGGAGAATGCTCTCTTGAGCATTGTGATAAATTTCTAATCCCACGGGCATCATAATGTAGACCGTTAGGACAATGGCCAAACCGGTGATGACTTGGGTCGGCGGAATTTGCTGAGTACCGATGGCTTGCCGAACAATGGATAAGACGACGGCGATTTTTACAAACGATGTCACCATCATGAGCGCAAACGGCACGATGGCCAGACCGGCCAGTGCGGTCAGTAAAAGAAGCGGTCTGTTGGTGACGCTGTCTTGATCGAAAATTTCTCCTACCTTTTGGGCAAAAGCATTTTGTGAATAGAAGACAACACTTGCCGTGAGCAGCCAGGACCACCAACGGGTCAAGCTTGGGAGACCTTTGCGGGTCGGGTGAGCGTTAACCATGATGTTCCTTTTGTACCTCAGCGTCAGGGGTCGAATCCACCAAAGGAGTATGCGTACGATCCATAGACTCCTCGAATGCCGAGGTATCGTTGAGATTGCATATCATTTGTAAGCCTTGCTCACCGCCGCCAAGCAGAAGCTTTCCCTTGCCCTTTACTTCCACAATATAGAGGGCATTCTTGGGATCTAGGCTTAGTTTTTCGTGAAGACTGAGAGTTTTGGTGGGGGCGCCGGTGCGCAAGCCGGTCAGGCGAGAGAGTCCAAAGCGTCCTACCAGATAAATTAAGAGGCAAACAAAGACGAGGGCAAGCAGTGTTTGAAAGAGCTGCTCTGTCAGGGTGTTTTCGTCTACCGCTGTATCGAGTTCAGGGCTCTTGGGATTTTGCGCAGATTTATCCCAAGTGGTTGGTGGCGGAGTGTCGGCATGAATATCTATAGCCGGTCTTTGTATCGCTTTGGTTTCTTTGTGGCCTTCTTTTACCGCAACGGGCTGTGTTGCCGGTTTTTTGGGTTCAGCTGCATCAACCTTGGCGGTCTCGGGTGCCAGCACCAGGCCAGCAACGATAAGAAGTGATTTGATCATATTCAATTAAGAAGCCTTATGAGGCGCCGGTTACTTTCACGAGTCGAACACCCAGTTCGCCATCAATTTCGACGAGTTCACCTCGAGCAAAAAGCTTGTCGTTCACCACGAGGTCTACAGGATCGTTGGCGTTGCGTGGCAGTCGCAGAATTTGGCCTGACTTGAGTCTGGTGACCTGCGCTGTATTCATTTTGAGGCGTCCCAGTTCAATGACAACCGGAGCATCAATATCTCGTAGGAGTCCTTCGGTCTCCGGAAGATTGTCTGTTGGTTCTTGAATGGTGGGTTCATCGTTTAGTTCGTCTGTCATAGGTGTCTCGATGGGTTGTTCTTGAACAATGATTTGTGAAATTGCGAATTTGAGCTGGCCTTCTGAAGCAAGCAGTTGACCTTCTAATCTTCCATTTCGGCCACGGCCGATGTGTCCTGAAATTGTGCCCCCTGGACCTTCTGGGCCGAGCACAAGTTGATGATGTTCGAGAATAATGATGTCGCCCGCTTCTAGGTTGGCGATATCTTCCGCAGCCAATTCAAGTCTGCCCGCTTCGATTTTCATCTCGATTTCTTTGTCAGCGAGCTGGCTTAGCATTCTACGCATATGCTCGAGTTCTTCGGGCGTGCCTCCGGATTGTGGAAGAGGCTTGGCGAAGCTTTCGATGAAGTTTGCCGGCAGAAGAATACGGGCATAGCCAATGGAATCTCCAAGGCCTGCTCTGAGTCCGAGCATGTAGTAGTCTGAATCTTCCTCGATAAGTTCGTTAAGCTCTTCGCGGCTGTTGGCAAAATCATCCAGGGTTAGAGCCACCTCTTTTCCGCTTTGCCATCCATCGTAAAAGGCTCCGATGATTTTTAGGAGCACAAACGAAACCACACCTTGCTCAACTTGTGTGAGGTTGCGTCGAATGATGTCACTTTGCCCGTCTCCGCCAAGCAAACGGTCGATTGATTGCGTGATCAAAGCTGGGTCTACATCCACGATGATTTTCTGCGGACCTGGTGCTGCTCCAAGAATGATAAAACAACTCTCGGCCGGCAGTACGGATTCGACTTTGGCAGACTCAATGGGTTGGATATCGACACCGCTGAGTTTAGCTGGAACTTTCAGTGCTTCTTGGAGGATTTCGCAGATATGGGTTCGAAACTCTTGTTGGAAAGGTTTGTTGCTTAGGTATGCCGAAATACTCTGCAGACAGTCGGCCTGGACCCGTGAGTAACGAGGTAGATTCTTAAACTGAAAAGGTTTGACTGAACTCATAGTGCTCTGCGTTTGTTCACCCGGTGAGGCGAATCATTTCCTTATTACAAGGTGATAGCAGGATATGAGGGGAAAGGGGAAGGCTCAGCGCGTTTCCACGTCAAGTCGTTCGAGACTCATGCCTTTGTGACCGAAAGCTCGGGAAAGTTGCCCTTCGCTGGCTTTGAGCAAACGACCGATGTTTTTGTCGCTTGTGATGAACTTGGCGCTGATTTTTCCGTCTTTTGCGCTGATTTCTAACCTCAGGCCACCCAGGATTTCTTCTTTGAACTCCACGTGGAATTGGGTGAGCCCTTCGGTGCTGGCCCCAACAAAAACGCGGTTAACGATTTCTTGAAGGATGTTTTCCGGGATTTTGGGCTGATTGGCCGCCTGGACGGGGGCCGATGCACCATCTTTCAGAGCGGCAGGTCCTTGAACGCCCTGACCATCTCCTTGATGTTGCCCATCTCGTTTCTCCTGGCCGCCTCCGCTGGATTGACCGTCTCCTCGGCCCTGTTGACCTTGGCCCCGACCTTCATCGCGGTCCACAGCCTCAACACGGTCCTGTTGGCCATCGAGTCGTTTGGTTTCTTGGGTTTCTTGGCGTTCTGCGGTTTCGACCCGCTTTTCAAGCATTTCCCCACCACGCTCTGTGCTTAGGGACTCTGAGTACTGCAGGTTTTCGGAACCTTGTTTTTGAAGGGCCGCGGCAAATTGGTTGCTGGCGATGCCCTGGCGCGCCATGAGTGCATTGGAAGCCCCAGTTTTGGTTTTACCTTGTGGAGCCTGACGAAGGGGTTGTTGCGGGGTGCCTTTTTTCTCTGTGCCCCGGCGCTGGTTCATCATTCGAGAAAAGGTATCTGACTTTTGGCGGTCTTTGGCCTGATTGTCTTTTTCAATACGCTTTTGCTCTTGAATGCGTTCCGCGTCTCGATTGTCTTTGACCCGACTCATGTTTCACTTCTCCAGAAGGATAAATTCTACCACGCTATCATTCACATCCGGGCATCTTGTGGGTTGATTTTGTTATAACGCAATGCGCTATTCTTTGTTTCGCCCCAGATACATGGTTTGAGCCAGTTCATCGAGATCGGCTTCTTCTTTAGCCCGCTGCTCTTTCTTCACCTTTTCGGCCCATTTTTCCTTATGTTTTTCAAGGGCTTTGAGCTCTTGATTGGCTTCCACCAAGAGGGCACGAGCATTGTTCACATCATCGTTTTTGTTCTCAACCACGCGTTCTTGCCCCTCGATGGCTCGCTCTTGCCCTTCTTCAAGCTCTTTCATGCGTTCGATATAAGCCTGAGCTCCGATCATTGCTTGGGCGCTCATTTCACCGCGCATTTGCTTTTCTGCATAGTCTCGACTTTTGGCTTCGCGACTTGCGATCATCCGTCTTAGTTCGGCCCGCATTTGTTCAAGACGTTCTTCTTCTTCTTTAAGAATTCTTAGGCAATCGCCCAGGTGGCGTTCGGCTTCACTCTTGGCTTTTTCTCTGAGCCCAAGAAGGGTTTGAAGACGGTAGTCGGGTTGTTTGGCCATGGCTTATTTAGAGGCTGTCGGCAAAGAGCTGAGTCAATTTTTGAATGGTCGTTTCGTAGTCATCACATTCAAGTACGCCTTGTTTCAAAAAGGCTTCAACTTCATCGATCTTATCAATGGCGTAATCGGTTTTGGGGTCTGTCCCATATTGATATGCGCCTAGCAAAATGAGGTCCCGTTGCTTCTCGTAGTTTGCGAGCACTTCTCTAAGTTTTGCCGCAGCTGCGTTGTGCTGATCTTGAACAATGCCGTTCATGACTCGAGAGAGGGATGGAAGAATATCAATGGCGGGCCAGTGGTTTCTCGCGCCAAGCTCCCGGTTCAAAATGATATGACCATCTAAGATACCGCGAACTTCATCGGCAATGGGCTCTTCCATATCCCCACCTTGAACCAAGATGGTGTAGAGCGCAGTAATAGAGCCGTGCTCGTTGTTACCAGTTCGCTCCATCAGGCGCGGAATCTGGTAAAAGACACTTGGTGGATAACCTTGCCTTGCTGGAGGTTCTCCAATGGCCAATCCAATTTCGCGTTGAGCTCTGGCAAATCGTGTGGAGCTATCCATCATGAAAACGACTTTTTTACCTTGGTCTCGAAACCATTCCGCAATGGCGGTTGCAACAAATGCAGATTTAAGACGCACAAGGGACGGTGAGTTGGATGTGGCAACCACCACCACTGCTTTTTTCAAGCCTTCTTCGCCCAGTGATTCTTCGATGAAGTCTCGAACCTCTCGACCCCGCTCACCAATCAAGCAGCAAACAACAACTTCGGCCTCGGTGTTGCGGGCAATTTGTCCCATCAGTGTTGATTTACCTACACCTGAGCCGGCAAAGAGGCCGATACGCTGTCCTAAGCCCACGGTGAGCAATCCATCAATCGCACGCACACCCATGGCGATGGTTTCGCTGATACGCATTCGTTTCATAGGGTCGGGACATTCGCGTTCGACGGCCCAGTCTTCTAGGTCTGGCAATCCCTCTAAAGTGGGGCCCATATCAATCGGTCGTCCCAGACCGTCTAAAACACGGCCTAAAAGTCCCCAACCGCATTTGATGGAAAATGGTTTACCGCTGGCAATCACTTCGCTGTCGGGTCCAACACCTTGGGCTTCACCGAGGGGCATGAGCATGACGGTTTCGTCGCGAAAGCCCACAACCTCACAAACAATGCGTTCTCCACCGCCGTTGTCGACGAAGCACATTTCACCAATGCGCACACCAGGAATCATGGCTTTGATCACCAGCCCGGTGACCTCTGTGACTCGGCCGCGCACGCTGATGGTTTCCGCATCCTCTACGGCGGCTAGGTAGCGACTGATATCAATGATGGGG
>CAZZDT010000166.1:0-7077 GCA_964652435.1 uncultured Bdellovibrionales bacterium | reverse complement strand
ATCAAAATTCTGGTTATATGGAGTCGTTAGCTTTTTTACTTTTTCGAACTTTCCTCCTCGAATACTTTGGAAGAGATTTGGTTCGGCTGATTCCAAAGAAATATGGACACTGGTGACCTGGCATCGAAAAATAGCATCGACAATTTTGGGCGTGAGCAAGCTTCCGTTGGTGATGATGGAGATACGTAGCTTTCTCTGATGAGCCATCTCGAGCATCGCGATAAAGTCACGGTTGAGTAGGGGTTCACCTTCACCCTGAAGCTCGATGTGTTCAAGGTTGGGATGGAGGTCTAGGATTTTTTGAAAAGCTTGGAGAGAGAGGTCCCCCTGGGACATTTGACGCCCCACGCAAAATCCACACGTGAAGTTACAGCGGGTTGTTGGTTCAATCTGTGCGTAGCGAATGGACAATTTTTGAGCCTTCGTCAGTCATGCAGTGAGTTTATCGAATGTCCACTCCATATGCCATCAAAGATAAGAGTTCACCTTGGGGTTGAGTTTAATGGAGTTGGTGAAGGTGAGGGGGGATTGTGTATTGAGCCCTGATGTCTCTGATTTTGAAACGCTTATGGTGCCAGAGCCATTGTTCTGGATACTGGCGGATGACGGAGCCCATCCAATCGTTGATGCGTTGGGTATTGTGCTGAATGTTTTCTTTTGAAGTTGCGTGTGGGTATTCAAGTTCGAAATGCTCAAAATGGACACGATGAACGGTTGGATTTTCTTCGCTTCGAACCGTATAGGCGAAAACGATATTGGCGCCTGTTTCCATTGCAAAACGTGATGCGGCGGGGGTGGTGGCCGCAAGTTGTCCCATAAACTCGGTGGCTATGCCTCGGTGCGGGGGCATATGCTGGTCCGATGCAAACCCAACATAGCCTCCTTGTGCTAAAGCATTCTTAATTTGTTCTTTGGAACGCCGGTGACTGATGGCTTTGATTCCGGTTTTGGCGCGGATGTGATTCCAAAAATCGTGGCCTGGTCCCCAAGATATTTCTCGATAGATGATGTGAATTGGGAATCCCATGCAAGCTGCCTGGGCAATCATAAGCTCGAAGTTTCCGAGATGTAGACTTACCACGCAAGCGCCTTTTTGCGCTTTGGCTGCGTCCTTAAATATATCGAGTCCTTGAATCTCAAAGCGCTCCAGGGCACCTGGTTTTTGAAGGTTGGGAATGGTGAATCCCTCAAGGATATTCATCGCCAGATGCTGGCAGCATTTTCGGGTCATCGCGTTGATTTGGGATTTAGGAATGGTATCCCCAAAGACACGTCGCATGTTTTCTTTGGCTACGGCGACCCGAACCGGAAGAATGTAGTACCAAATCAAGCCAATGATTCGACCTGCCCATAAAACCCATCCTAGGGGAAGCGCACACAATATTTTGCTGAGGAAGATGAGAATAATAAACCCCTGGATTCGGGTTGAACCGTATCAGGGCTCATAGAGTATGGGTAGTGATTCACCGTATTTTGAACGCGTCACCGCCTCGTACTTAATCTCGGTTATCCCAAAATGAACAATGATCTTGGCGCAGATTGCTTTGGACCTGTAGGTCATCATTGAGGTTAAGATAATCTTCAGAAGCACCTGTGAACAACGGCCATTGAAAACCATCGGTTGTATTTGGATTTCCAGTGCGAGCGAATTGAGTCCAGTAACCCATGATTCGCTCGGCTAAGTCGGCGTCTTTTTCTCCTAGGAAATACGCGTCTTCCACCGCATCGCCAAAGATAAATGGCATTTCGGCTCCGTGAGCGGTGCCGTAGCTGGCCAAGAATCCACTCTCAATGGGTTGAGTGAAGTAGTATCGAAATACGTCGATGGAGTGTGCATCCATGGTGCGAGCGTCCACTCCCATCGGGCAATTGAAGAGTTTATCACCCAGTAAGTTGGCAATGGCCATCGCTGGCTGGTCGGGGTTTTCAATGGGGTAGAGGGCACTTACTTCTTCTGCTTCTTCTTCGGATGATTCCATAACAATCGCCGCGGGATATTCTTCTTCATCAAGACCAATGAGACCCCGGACGAATGCAAAGAAAACGCCATCGTCTTTATTGGTACCGAGCAGCACTGGAACTTTGTTGAATGACCCGCTCTCAAGAATTTTGGAAGGCCAATCAGAGAGAGGAGACGACCCGGCAACGGGGCCCCAACTGAAGCGTCGAAGACCAGCATCTACATCTTCTTGTACGGGTCTGGCCAATACGAGTTCTTCCGCAGATACATTCTGCAAGCACTCCACCACGCTTGGCGCTGTATCACAACCAACGGCACGGGCGGCGGCTTCACCTTGGAGCAAGCTGTCTTCGTAACTCATCACGAGCGATTCACAGGCACCGCTTTGCATGATGGCTTTATGAAAGAGGCCGCTGCTTTCTGGAGATACAATGTGTTGGCAAATGCTGGTAGCTCCAGCGGACTGTCCAAAGAGTGTAACGTTATTTGGGTCGCCGCCAAATACGGCCGCATTGTCGCGTACCCACTCCAGGGCGAGGCGTTGATCATGGATGGCGGCGTTTCCTCTAAAGCCTTCTTCGGTTTCAGAGCTGGGGTAGGTTAGGAACCCGAGTGGCCCCAGCCGGTAGCTGGCCATGATGACAATCATATTTTCTTTTACCAAAACGTGGCCTGGGTAGTTATCAGATTTCCCATAACCAAACCCTCCACCATGAAACCACACCATCACTGGCAGCGGTTGTTCTGGGATTTCTTGCGGTGCCCAAACATCTACATGAAGACAGTTTTCTTCGGTGGTTTCCATTTTGGTAGGCGCACCCAATATCGGCTGCGCACACGCAGGTGCTGGGACGGTCGCATCATGAGTGGCTGTCCATGGAGCAATCGGAACAGGTGCTTGAAAGCGATTGGCGCCGGATGCGTCCTCGGCGTAGGGGATGCCGTAGAACACACGGGTGTCCTCGATGATGGTTCCCTGAATAGGACCCGATTCTAGGTTGACCTCGAGTCCGGCTTGGGCCGGCGAGTTTGGAGCCTCGGGTTCTTCGACTGTTTCGGAGGTTGATTCTGGCGAACAAGCCAGAGTGCCAAGGAACATGAGAAATGCGAAATGAATTTTGGGGAGGTATTTCATGGGTTTGCTCTAACCGTTGATGAACCGTTTGGCAACACAAAGAAGGGAGAGCTGTCGAACAAAAATATGGACAGTTTTTAAGCGTTGAGGGTTGCCTCTAAGTTCTCGTGATATAGGGCTATTTCACCCCGAAGTGCCTTTTCAGCGTAGGGGGCAACCGCAGACCGCATGATGCGCGGGGCCGGAATATGCATGGTGGCTTTCGTCTCAAAGTGCACTCGGGTGCCTGTTCCTTGTTCTTCGAGTTTCCAGCTTCCAGAGAAAACGGCATTTCCAACGCCATCTACGGGTGTCCAGATCACGGTGTGGTCAACTTTGGTGGAGGTGTAACGGCATGCGTAGCGAACGGCATGCTCAAAACCTTTCGGGCCTTTACTTTTCATGACCCATTCGAAAACGTTATCACCGCGGTCGATGAGATTCTCAACATCGGGAAAATGCCCAATGGAGCGGGGTACATCTGAGAACAAGGCAAAAGCCGTTTCAAGGTTGGCGCTTACGTCAAAAACAGTCTCAACATGAACCTTAACTTCTACGGCCATGGGCGTGCCTCCGTGGGTGGTATGGGATGCGGGCTATGACATTTCCCATGCATTTGGGCAAGAGTTGAGCGGCTTAGTTTACACCTAGCTCTTGCTGCTGAGCCGGTACGATGTAGGCATCGAAGTACCACGAAGAGAGAGCTTCGAAGCTGAGGAAGAATCCAACGCCCAAGATACTGATAAGAGACACCAATAGAATGAGATTTTTCTGCTGACGTTTGGGATCCACCGAACATTGGTTTTGTTTGTTTCGATAATACCAAACACCAACTGCACCCACCACCACGGCCAGCCCCCGTAGAATCCATGCACCGGTGCCGGTTGAGCCATCCGGCTCGTAGAAGAAGTTGGCAAAGGATATGGCGTAGGTTCCACCCATAATACCGAACATGAACAGAACCATCGGTGCCACGCAGCAAAGCATACCCGTTAGGCCAGCAGATGCGGCCACACTGAGACCCCATTTTAATACACTGGGTTGTGAGTCGTCGGTGTTTTGATTCATTTCATCCTCTTTACAACGTATTATTCAACTTGCTCTTCACCTGGAAATACCCAGCCCGTTGGTGTTTCGCATGCCTTTGGGTTGAGATATCCAACTTGGCCAATCTCTCCGGCTTCGGCCTCTCCGAGGAAGGGAACCACCTCAACATAGCTCTCGGCCCAGATGATATCGGCCGCAGCCCATACTGAGTTGTTCTCTAACATGGTACGTTGGTGGTCGAAGCGCAAGACACCATCGATGTAAATTTTTAGTGTGTTGGCAATGGGGCCTTTATCAGTTGCTTGCGATTGGCCCACGAAAACCCGGTAGATTCCAGGGAGTGGGTCTTCAATGGTCGTGTTTTCTGGCCCCAGTCCATCGGCGTCGTCGACATCAAGCCGAGGGTTGGGACCGGTGCCCGCGTCGAACTCAGGAAACCACTGGGGTTGTTTGTTTAGGTAGTAACAATCCAATGCCTCGCTGCAATAATGTCCGCCGGCTGATGCATGGGTTAAATGCAGGTCTTGATCAGAAGTAGGGTGGTCCCACGTGAGTTGAATGTGCACCGAGTTATCGGTGCCGGCATGAATCTCCAGACAAGATTGTTCGGTTTGACAGCTTTGCACGCCAGAGTCGTTGTGGACCGTTAGACAGATTCGGTAATGTCCCGCCAATGGAATCCATAGAGATGCTTGGGAGGATTGACTGCCTTGCCAGTCGAAGGCGCTGGGGTCGCTACCCTCGGGGGCAGCAGTCACTTCAAATTGATACATGACGATGGTACCGCCGGCTGGGTCAAAGCTTGAAGAGCCATCAAGATAGAGACGTTCTAGAGGTGACGGAGAATCATCGTTACAATCTGACGAAACGCCAGAGCTGCAATCGCGCCGTTGGACAATGGCTACTGGGCGGCCGTCACAGGGGTCTTCATCTTCTTCGGAATCAACCTCATCTTCCAAGTTGTCTTCGACGTCATCGGGGTTATTGTCGGTACCGACCTCTTCGGAACCATCGTCTTGTTGGGAGTCTGAAGCAGCTTCACTGGTATCGGCTGGATTATTTCTTTCTGGTGCTGTGTTTTCTTCGGCGCATCCAAGGACGGCGATAGAGATAAAAAGCGTGAGAAAGAGACTCAATGTGTTCATAAAGATGCCTTTGCCCATGGGATGCAGCAACTCAAGCATACACAACCCATCCCGATAAGTAGTTTATCAAAAAAGAGACGGGCATTTGTGGGTTTATAATAAAATATCTCGTAAATTTGGCATGTTGCCCGGAGGGGACTTGGTGCCTGTTCTTTTTTACTGGACGCTTTCCGGATTTTAGCCTACCCAAAACTTATTGGAAGTCTCCACAAAGTGGATGAGGATGTTTTGATGGTAAGTTTACTGAACGCTATTTCTATCGCCTCGGTGTTTGCTGCATCGGCCGCGCTTCGATTTAGACTGTGGAAGCAACCCTTTACGCTATTGTTCTATTTTCTCTTCTTTTGGTTGGGCGAAACACTTCTACACCGCTTTTTTCTTCCAGACATCGCTATGGGCATCGAAGTTGCCTATGTCTGTTTTTCTATCGCCGGTGCACTGGCATTTGCGTGCTTGGTTATGCATCGCATTGAAAAAAAAGCAGAATCCGATTGAGTTAATCTTGCGCGATGGCTTGGTTGGTTGTTGGAGCATTCACTTCAAGGCCGGTATCTAAGTCGATGTATTGTGGGGGAAGGGTGCGGTACCGTTCGTCCACCAGGTCTACCAATTCATAGAAGTCATCGTAAAAACGTGTGCTTTGCTCGCCGGTAGAAAAGTTTGTCCAGAAGTTGCCGCTGGAGCAAACGCCACTGGCACAGCGGCCATTGGGGCAAATGATGATGAACTTGCCCCACGTGGCGACTTGGGGTGCGGACTTCTCAACCATCGCTGACTGAGTGAGCAGCGCATAAGCCAATTGGTCGGGGTGGCGTTGGCCCTGGCCATGAAGCAGAAAAAGTACTGGGTATCGGTGCTCGGCGTTTTCAGGTTCGTGATATCCCGGTGGTAGAATATACGTATACTGCTGCGTCACACCCAGTGTTGCGCTTTCATAACTGTCACTGCCGGCGTAACGGTTGTCGCCAAAAGGATTGGTCTCGACGGTATGGTCCGCGTGGGGCCAAGCGTTTTGCACAATGGCCAGGGCAGTTGAGACGCGGTCAATGGCTTGCTCAATGGTCCCTAGATGGTTTCCGTCGCCTTCACCAATCTCAGTCGCGCTGGCATTTACATCTCCGTATCGAACATAGGTGTATTGGTTAGCCTTAGAATAGTCGGGCTCAAAGCGTTTAAAAGATTCGCCGTCTTTGGTCAGGCCGGACAAGTTTTGAAACACACTGGTTTTCTCTTCGCCCACCATGGTTTGAAGATGTGCAAAGAAACGGTTGGCATGGATGGTCGCATTGAAGAAGTCTCTTATCCCCGCGTCCATGTATATATTTAAACGGGCGAGTTCTTCTGGAGAGAGTGTTTCCAGGAGAAGGTGAGGGTCGTACTGTTTTGCATTTTCCCAACCGGGTGAGCGCTCAAATACACCGCTGTTTTCTCCATGGTCACCGGTGTTCGGTACGCCATCAAGGCCATAGTCCAAGTAGGGCTCGCCGTCGTCATGCCAGTAGTTCTTTTCGGTTCCGCTTACGTTGTAGAAGGGGTCGTAATCGTCGCCTGCCGGGTCTGGGTTGGTGATGGGGTCGTAACCTTCTTCCAGATCACTGGGAATGCCATCAGGTCCAAAGTCATCGTAGCGCTCCGCCGAGTTATGAATCATGGGCTCACCGTAATCCCGGCGGCCATTGCGATTGATATCAACTGCTAGAAACATCGCTTGAGAATGGGTTCGCGGAGTCTCGGGAAGCAGTCGCGCTCGGTAGGCTTCAGGACTTGCCGCCGAGTCGTTGTGGCTTCCTTCGCAGAAGGTAATCACGGGA
>CAZZDT010000165.1:0-7082 GCA_964652435.1 uncultured Bdellovibrionales bacterium | reverse complement strand
AAGAAGTCGGTCGAAAAGGGCCGGTAAGTGGGGCGGTCGGCAGCGGCGGAAACCTCGATGCATTAAGCCGAATTTGTCCTGGGGGTCACGGTGCCGTTCCAATGGTCGATCTCGAGCGGTTGCCGGTGAAGTTGGTCAGTATCGCAGCAATGACCGCAGAAGAGCGAATGAATGTGCTTGGGCTTAGGGCAGATCGGGCCGATATTATCGTTCCTGCGGCTCTTGTTGTGGCCGCACTTCATAATGTTTTTGGAGCAGGCTACTTGAAGGTTCCGGGCAGTGGGATGAGAGAAGCTTTGCTTAATCAGCAGACAGGTATTGTCTCAAGCGTGAAAACCTATGCGAGACTTCTTGGGGTAAACTCTGGTTTTCGCAAACTGCGAAAACAAGAAAAAGCGCTGCGTTATGTTTTTGAAAAGCTTGCTCCCTATCATAGGCTTCATGGTCAAGGGTTGGACCTTTTACTGAAGGCTGCGGCATTGATGGCGGGTCCAGGAAATCGAAAAGGAAATTTAGAACACCTCGTTCATCCTGGTTTAGCTCAAGACACGGTCTCAGTGATCGTCTCAAAAACAAAGCATTCGGCTCAGAATCAATTAGACAAGCTCAGCTTATCGAGTCAGAACTCAGCGATTATCCTGCGTGGGATTTATCAACTGGCTTCGCGACTTGTTGATATCGATTCTGAATTTTGGCCTCAGATGTATGTTCAGCAAGAAGTATTGGCGATCCGGGTACCACCTGGTTCCGAACTCAAGCGCCGACACTTTAGCCTTTGTGCTGAAACCATGGGTTTAGGCCTCTTGTTTGCCCATGGCTTTGAAGGCGTTTGATTCGCAGATTTCCTGATCTCCCAGTGCCCTGTGAAAAGGTACGTGAATTCAAAAAAGTACTGAGCTTAAAACATTATTTTGGGTCTTTTCCGGTGCTTGGCTTCCAGCTGGTCGTGTTTCCTAGCGGTTTTGAGCGTGTCTACGGCGATAGACGGTTTGGGTGGAACACTTGGCTACAGGCTGGAAGTTGAGCCGGTCCATGGTATGCTATGGGTATGAGCAATAACTCTTCAGATTCATCCTTAGAAGCTCTCATGACTGAAGTTCGCGACTCCTTTCACGCGGACAAAACCATCATGAGTTTCCAAGAATTCTATCAACTGATTTGTGAAAAGCCGCAGGTGCATTTGCGCTCCTCTGCTCAATACATGGTTGATATGTTGGATTACTACGGCTCTGAAACCATTGAGCGGCCAACCGGTGAAGTCACTCGGTACAAGGTGTTTGACCGGCCATTTAATGACGGTGAGGGAA
This sequence comes from uncultured Bdellovibrionales bacterium, assembly GCA_964652435.1. Classification (GTDB taxonomy): domain Bacteria; phylum Myxococcota; class XYA12-FULL-58-9; order XYA12-FULL-58-9; family JABJBS01; genus JABJBS01. The sequence goes on along the minus strand of CAZZDT010000165.1, from coordinate 5,775 downwards.
GAGTTGCGGGCCAGGAAGATGTGCAAGTTGCCATCCACCGCACGTTCTCAAACTTTGCTCGCGAAGGCCGTGTGAATAAGTTGATTCTTTTGCACGGACCGAATGGAAGCGCGAAGAGCTCTATCGTTCGGGCACTCATGGCCGGTATGGAAGATTATTCGCGGCAAAGTGAAGGTGCGATTTACAGTTTCAATTGGATTTTTCCGGCGACGCGACACAGTAAGGACAGCATCGGATTTGGTACTGCTGAACGAGAAGGTGTGGCGGGCGAGTCCTATGCATATTTAAGTGCGGATGACATTGATGCTCGTGTGCCATGTGAAATGCATGACCACCCTCTTTTTTTGGTGCCCAGGGCACAACGCGGTGAGCTTTTGGAAAAGCTTGCTCCGGATATGATTTTAAAGGGTGGCAATGAAAGCGGTGGCCGAACCCTTAGCGAGTATCTTCGCAATGGAGACCTTTCGTACAAGAGTCGAAGAATTTTCGATGCACTTTTGGCAAGCTACGATGGCGATGTTTCAAAGGTATTTAATCATATTCAGGTAGAGCGTATTTATCTCTCCCGGCAATATCGCTGCGGTATGGCAACCATCGAACCGCAGATGGCCGTCGATGCGAGAATTCAACAGTTAACGGCGGATAAATCTTTGGCCGCTTTGCCGAAGGCCTTGCAACACACCTCGTTGTACCAGCCGACGGGGCCTTTGGTGAGTGCGAACCGCGGCCTGCTTGAGTTCAGTGATTTTCTCAAGCGCCCAGTGGACAGCTTTAAATATCTTCTGAGTACAGTCGAGACGTCCACGGTAACCATGGACAGCTTTGTTTTGCATTTGGACATGATGTTCATTGCCAGCACGAACGAAACGTATTTGGATGCTTTCAAACAACATCCGGACTTTCCTTCCTTCAAAGGACGCATGGAGCTGATTAAAGTTCCGTATCTACGCCGCTTTGGGGATGAGAAGGATATTTACCAAGCCAGTATCTCCGAGCGGGTGGTCGGCCGTCATATTGCACCGCACTCTATTGATGTGGCTGCACTTTGGGCCATTCTTACCCGAATGCGTCGTAATGATTCCAAGGAGTTTCCTGAGGATGTACGAGAGGTGATTGATTCGCTGACTCCGATGGAGAAGTTACGGCTCTACGATACAGGTGAGGTGCCGAATCGTTTGACGACCCGTGAATCTCGAGAGCTACGACATCTCTTGAGAGATCTTCATCGACAAGTAGGCCGAGGAACGCATTATGAGGGGATCAAAGGAGCCAGTGCTCGGGAGATTCGAAGTGTGTTGCTTAACGCTGCTTATCACGAAGAGTATCAGTACTTGAGTCCGTTGGCGGTTTTCAGTGAGATCGAATCGGTGCTGGAGGCGAAATCTGTTTATGATTTTCTCAAGCAAGAGGCCAAAGAGGGCTACCACGATCACGCCGGATTTCTCGAGCAGGTCAAAGAGTTGTTTACCCAGTGGACCGATGACGAGATTTGCGACTCCATGGGTTTGGCCAGTGATGAGAGCTATGGGGCTTTGTTCACTCGCTACATCTCTCATGTGTCGCACTGGGTGAAGAGCGCCAAACTGGTTGATCCCAACACCGGAGAGCTACAAGATCCTGATACGCGGCTGATGCGCGAGATTGAGGGCAATTTGGTCCCGGACGGTGAGAAACCTGAGGATTTTCGCCGATCTATCATTGCAGCCATCGGCGCGCGCTCTCTTGAGAATCCAAATGTGGCGCCGAATTACGAAGAGATGTTCAAAACTTATATCCGCAAACTGCGAGACGCTTTTTATTCTGAGCGGCGCGAAGAGCTTTGTACCATCAACCAGAATTTCCTGCGCTATGCCTCAGAGGACCGCAATGCTCTTGATCCCAAGGAACTCAAGCAAGTTGAAGCCATGTTAGAGCGCTTAAAAGCTCATTATGGCTACAGTTTGGAGAGTGCCCGGGATGCAGTGGCATATCTACTGCGTGTCAAATACACCGATTAGAGTCTTCGCCAGACATCTTGCCAAAACCTCCTTTGCACATTAGAAGCTGTGGCGCATTGGCGTTCAGGAGACCGGGCTATGGCAGATTACACTCAGATTATTCGTGACCTTTCATCTGATAAATTTATGGAAATTTTCTCGGCATCGGCTCGCAAGGCCCGAGAAGTTTATTTCGCACGGCACGCCATCAAGTTGCCGAAAAAAGGACCGAAGGTTCGTAAGCCTGGTGCTAAGAATGCACTTCGTGCTCAAGCACTTTTCGACCATCTACAAACGACAACTGATGATGAGATGGTTGAAGAAATTTTGCGGGTTTGGCTCTTGGGCATGCGACCGATGTTGGGCAAAGCTTTGGACCATCTTGGAATTGAGAATGACAACGGACTGACCGATTCCGATGAAGTTTCCAAGATTGCAGATTTAGACAAAGGCGCGCTGAAGAAACTGGCGGCCGAGCTTAAAGATGTTGCCCAGCAAGAAGATATTGCGGTTTATCTGAAGTTCATGGGTGCGAAAAACGTTGAAGCTGCGTTCTAGCAGGGTTTCTTATTCTTCTTCGAGATAGCCTTGGCGCAGTAGGAACTGCAGATCACTGAGTACACTGTGATCCGTTCTGGGGCTGTCTTCAACAACCTCCGAGATATTGTCCGAATTCAAGACCAGCTGAATGGTGTCGAGCTGTTCCTTAGAGAGACTTGAGAGTTTCGGCATCATGGGAACTGCCCAAGTTAGGGCCGTATCAAGTCCAGGCAAGCGATCTAAAAGTGACTGCAGTTCATCGCTTTGTCGTGTGGCTTCCATAAGAAGGTTCTCAGTGGGCTCTGTCAGAACCTCGCTGAAGGTTTCATCTTCGTCTCGGTCCTCAAGACTGAAGTCACCGACATTCCAATCGATCATGCGGCAAAATGCCTTGTAGGGCGCCAATGATTCATGACCTTGGATGGAGGCAAATTCTACTTGTCCCTCGTTGAGATAAAGTTTTCCGTTTTTCTCGCCGCTGATTCCCAAGACTCCTGATCTGCGGTTGCTGGCAAAGAGTTGCAACAAGTCTGGCAATGGGACCTCGGCTAGACTGCCAGTCATGGTGATACTCTCGGCATTCTTTTCCGAGATTTCATGCATGAACTTACGAATAGCATTGGCATCGTTACGGATGCTTTCGTCGAGAGTCATCTCTTCGGCATCAATAAGTCGAATGATGGATGTCCCAAGCAGGATGCGATCCCCAAGACTCAGTTCGTGGCGACGAATTTTCTCTCCATTGACATAAGTGCCGTTGGTAGATCCAAGATCTGTAAGCACCATGGATGAGCTTTGAATGCTGATTTTAGCATGTTTTCGCGAGACCATTTCTTCACTCAAAACCAAATCGAGATCTGCCGAGCGACCGACCAAGAGCTCACCGTCAGAGGGCAGTGGAAATTCAGCCGTTTTGTATTTACCGGAAATGAATAAGAGTGCGTATTGTCCCATGATGATTAACCGTACCGGTTCTTGGGCAGGCCTTCAAGCGAACCTAGCCGGCAGATGGCCAGGTATCTGATTTCGGATACAAAATTTGAAGATTTCGAAGCAAACGGGGACTGGGTGCTCTTTGGCTAATTATTGAGCTTCTGACTGTGTCTCGCTTTGAGTCGGAGCCTTATCGGCCTTTTGGGATGCGATCTTTTCCAAGATTGCGGTGGCAGACGCAATTTCCTCTGAAGCAGGAAATTCTTTAATCAGTCGGTCTAACGCGAGGCTGGCCAGTTCGAATTCACCAATCTGAAACCGGGAGTGTCCCGTGATCCAAAGTGCCTGAGCATCCAGGCCAAGACCTGGGTAATTCTGTAAGATACCTTCGGCGCGCTTTGCTGAAGCCTTGTAACGCTCACGTTGGAAATAGAAGTCAGCCACGTACATTTCATGCTCGGCCAAACGCTTGCGGCAGTTGGCTATTTGCTCAGCTGCTTTCTTGGCGATTGCATTTTGTGGAAATCGACCCACCAGGACTCTGAAGGCTTCGATGGCTTGATGGACTCGTGCTTGGTCTTTTTCGGCAGCTGGCGGTAAGAACCACCAGTCTTGGGGGAGGCGTTCATAATAGGACTCGCCAATACGATAGAGGGCATAGGGTACTTCTGGATGGCCCGGATTGTATTTGAGAAACCGCCGGTAGCTGCCGATGGCATCATCGTATTTACCTTGTTCAAAATAGACATCGGAGATGCGCAGGTCAGCGAGGCGAGCGAACGATGTATAAGGGTGCTTGCTTTTGACTTCGCTGAACCCTTTGACGGCTTCTGGAAAAAGGCCGTCTTCAAGAGCGATCAACGCTGATTCGTATTTGTACTCAACACTCTCTGGAGCAAGATTCACCAGCCTTGGGTTCGGCGCACAAGCGCTGCAAAGGGCCACCAAAGTCGTGGTTAAGAATAGAATTCGTAGCATGCGCAACCTCCATCGTTGATTACGCTTCTACTGAGGCTGCTGCTGGGGTTCAAGCCTTTGGGGCTTAAATGCTGGGATTTTGGAAGTTATCTTGGAATCATCTGAAATGCTTCCAAAAGTGCTACCGCTATCTTTTGGGTTTCCTCATCGTTGAGCGCACTTTCGCTGGATGCTTTTCTAACAATCGATGCGATTGCTTCTGTAGCGGCTGCGGTTTCCGCGGCGAATTCAGTCGAGTCTATTTCATCGCCCCAGGTGGGTTCATTGGTAGGGGTGATTCCGTTTTCTTTGATCCACTCTGTAACGCGCACACGCATTCTTCGATCTCGAAATTCGAACCAACGACGACGTTCATCAGGAAGCGTTAACAAAATGTCTTTAAATCGACGAAACGCTCCCTTTCCGTTGATGGCTGCTTCCATACGCGACTTGATGGATTCATGCTCGATGCTTTTCACGAACTCACTGACCCATTGGTATTGGATCCTTGAAGGAACAACCTCAACCGTTCGAAACGCGCCCGGTTGGCTTTTGACCTTTTCGTGCTCAGGATCTCCGGGACCAAGCTTTAAAACTTTTCCCGATTCCAGATCTAGAAAGCATTTGTATTCTGCGGTGTTCGTTTGAAAGGCTGCGTACAGCCCTTGCCAATCAATATTCAATTCAATCACAATTACGCCCTATTCGTGCCTGATTCCCCCGGCAATTGCGCCAGCCCTTTGGCTTAACGTTGAACTGCCAAGACACAAGGATGTCCTCTTCGATTGTCACATATTCTGGGGGTTCACGACAAATGCTCTAGGCATTTCTCGTGAGAAATAATGAAGAGACCGGATGTAGGGAAAAGCCGGGTGATGTAAGACAGGCCGGAATGCTGCTTAGTTGCAGTATCGCTGAATCATACGAGATGGGCTGCGGCAAGTGCTCTCTGAAAGTGGCATCATTGGGATGTTGTGCCAGCTTTCGCCCACTTTGACGCGATAGAGGTTGGCGTCAATGCGTTGTTCTGAGTTGTTGTCACCAGCGATGGCGCGAGTGTTTTCTAGGACGATGAATCCGCTGGATAGGGTCGCTGCCATGGCGATCATAATCGCGAGTGATTTTTTCATTTTCGGCTCCTGGGGGTGGTCAAAAATTGACCTTGGTGCGGCTTCTACTCGAGGATCCTACGGCTGGCAAGATACTTTCTGTATTGTTTGGGATGGGCTTTTGATCGCGGCTTGGGTACGGGGTGACTTGCTTTCTAAAATACATCAAGGCAAGGTGCCCAAGTGGACGTAAGTTTTCTAAATCCCTGGCTTTTATTGGGCCTAGCGGGGGCAGCCCTGCCCATCGTTATCCATCTTAT
>CAZZDT010000164.1:0-7107 GCA_964652435.1 uncultured Bdellovibrionales bacterium | reverse complement strand
GGGCCGATAAGGCACTCGAAAGACCTTCGTAAACCTCGGTTTAGCCATGGCGCTGGCAAATTCTCCCGAGGGGCTCATCACAACGACCTTACGGTAACGAACTGAACGCAGAGGAAGCATATCTCCGTGGTTACGCACCAGGGTGACCGATTCCGTCGCAATGCGCTCCGCTATCTTTGAATGCAATTTATTTCGATTTCCATCCCGCAAAACCGCTCGTAACGGTGGAGTGTCACGCTTGAAGATGCCTCGCTTGAGTTTCACGCGCAAAATACGGCGAACAGATTGGTCTAAACGCTCCATCGAAATGGTTCCACGTTCAACGGCCCGAATCAGTGAACGGTATACCTCTTCTTTTTTACGATTCGTCCAAAGAATCATCGCCATATCAGCGCCAGCCAGAACCGCTTGAACAGCTGCTGTCCCGGCCCCATACTTCTCGATGATTCCCTGCATCTCCAAGCCATCGGTAATCACAATCCCCTTAAAACCCATTCGCTCTCGAAGTTCCTCCGTGAGAATTCGATAAGACAACGTCGCCGGTAAGTCTGGCTCTTCTGCCACTTTGGGAAGCGCAATATGGGCCGTCATCACCGCATCTAAGCCAGCATCGATGGCTCGCTGAAAAGGCTTCAGTTCTATATTTCTTAATCGATTTACATCCGTGGAAATTGAAGGCATGGCAAAATGAGAATCCGCATGAGTATCCCCATGTCCCGGAAAATGTTTTGCTACTCCCGTCACACCGGCTTCTTGTTGGCCTCGAACAAACCAAGTTCCCAAAGCCCCCACCAAATCAGGCTTTTCACCATAAGAACGGATACCAATTACCGGATTTTTAGGATTGGAATTCACGTCCAACACCGGTGCCAAATTCATGTTAAAACCCAACCGTTTCAAATCGGTGCCAAGGGCTTGGCCAGCCACATAGGACAGGGCGGTCGAACGGGTGGCTCCCAAAGCCATGTTGCCCGGTAGAACCGTTGCGCCATCCTTAAGGCGAACGACGTTTCCACCTTCTTGATCCAGCGAAACAAAAACCGGAACACTCTTTCGAGTGAGAGACTGAATGCCACGGGTAAAGCGCGCAATTTGTCCAGTAGACTCGATATTACGCGCAAAGATCGCCACTCCACCGACCTTGCGCTCTCCCACCCAGCGGCGGATATGAGGCGTTACTTTCTTACCTGAAAACCCAATCAGAAGAAGCTGACCGACCTTTTCCTCAAGAGTCATGGAATCGATGATGCGTTCGATATCGTTGTTATCTTGTGGTTGGAGCTTACCATAAGCCGGAGAGGCGCAGAGCATCCATGCCAGCGCCAAAACTCCCCATGCCCCCAGATAACGCACCTTAACCTTCCCAAGGCTCAAAGCGTGCTTGGCTCTCGGCCACCGCTTGCCGTTTAAGCTTGCCTAGGAGTTCAGGAATTCGATTTTTGAACCGTTCCAACTCAGCACCCTCAAGAGCTTTTCCTTTAGCAAACTTTTGTCTTTGCGGATTCACATACTTCCCATGTCGCTTGAGTTCATAATGCAGGTGAGGCCCTGTCGACATGCCCGTGGAGCCTACCTGACCAATGATCTCTTTCTGACTCACTCGCTGGCCCACACGAACTAGAATTTTGTGGAGGTGCGCGTACTGAGAAACCCAACCGTTAGAATGACGAATCGAGATAAAGTTGCCATAACCGCCGTTGCGCCCTGCCCGAACCACGCGACCATCTCCAACGCTCCACACGGGGGTTCCCGTAGGTAGGCCATAATCGACACCATTGTGCTTGCGGGTATAACCAAGAATTGGGTGTCTGCGATTCCCGAAACCGCTGGTGACATTTGCGTATTTCACTGGAGCTTTGAGCAGCTGCTTACGCATAGAATTTCCGTCTTTGTCAAAGTAGCTCACGATCTCTTTTTCACCCACATGGGCAAAAGCTTGATGAACCTCTTCTCCTTGAACGAATTCAGCCGCGAGAATATTTCCATAACCGATAAACTCGCCATTGCCGTGAACTTTCTCAACGAGGATTCGAAATCGAGCTCCAGGATGCACATCGGAGAAAAAGTCGATGTCCCACGCGAAAATCTCAACAAACAAGGAGACCAAAGCTGCTTTCTCTCCGGAACTGATCAAAGCATCCCAGAGTGAAATGCTTACTTCGCCCTCAACTGCCGAGACCAAAGTCTCTTTCTGCACCTCTACTTGATGAGCCTTCCAGCCTTCTTGCTTCAAGCGAGTCTGATAACTCGACATAACACCCTGGTAAATATCCAAACCCCGAAGCTCACCGGTTGCTGTAATCCACGCCGTAAATTGGTCGCCAGGGCGAATGCGTCGAAAATCCACCAAGCCATCCAAGCTGGCAAAAGCAGAAGAAACCTCACCCCGATCAAGACCTACTTCAACCAAAGCATCAAAAGGCATTTGGCCACGCTTCAAGGTAATTCTTAAATTGTCTGTGATCTCTGTGGATGGAACCAAGCCACCGGCCGGGTTGTAACTTTCGGAGAGTCTGGCCAGAGCATCCATCGTGGATTCTGCTGGTGCAATTTCTTGCTCGGCTTGCGCCGCAGGCATGGGCGCTACTTCCGGAGCCTCAGCGGGCTTGTCTTGTTGGATCGTTTCGGGTTGAACCTCAGCAACTGCTTGCTCAATCGGCGCCTCAACGGGCGCAGCGGCCTTCACTGCCGGCTCTTTGTCGAGTTCACTGGCTTGCGCCATCATTTCCCGTGGATCGCCATGGTAAACCACCACGGCCACGTTGATAGCAATCAAAACCGCCATCCAAGGAAAGTGAGTCAGTTTAGGTAAACTCACACCCGGCTTGGCTGGTCGCCTCTGCACTTTATACTTTTGATATGTTACGTCTTTAGCCACTTTGTCTCTCTGCTACGACCAACTACCTGTACGTACAACCACGCACCTAAGTATTGATTTCTAACACGAGACTGAAAGACGTCAATAAATCTAACAAGTTGAGCATGGCCGACTGGGGCCCTAATTGCCCTAAAGATCTTCGAGGTTCAACCCGCCAGGATATCCATAAGAGACATAAGAATCGTAACCATGAACCATGACGCTGCATCCACAGACAATGCCCGAGGTATCGCAATCCACATCACCATCATCGAGCTCATTGTCGTTGCAACAGTGGTGCGGGTTCACACAACTAAGTGAATGAAATCCATCGGTTATCGGCATGCGAACCGCTTTCCAATTCGTGCCTTCTAGATCTGTTACAAACTCCTGCGGGATGTCTGCCAGAGAGTTCCCGTCAAGGCGTGCTTCCATGTCACCTTGAATCGCGATGGAGACGTAATCCTCTTCGTATTTATCGGGTGCCAGAAACACATAAGAATCTCGGAACTGTTGTACTGGAACCGCCAAAATAAATGCAGGATCGCCAATACCTGCATCGTAATCGTGCCGGCCAGGATCGGGGGCTTGTTCCGCTGCGAGAAATTGCCCGACCAAGATCGGCTTATTGCTGTTGATAAAAAAGTCAGCGTTGGACTCCAGCTCAAACCATTCGCCGCGATCTAAATTGCGAACTGCGCCCACCGAACTCGGCGAGAAACTAACTTCAGTGCCATCTTCCGCGGCCAAAATACGCCAAGTATCTTTCTCGGCGCCACGAGGCATACTGCGAATTGCGATGTAATTGGTTCCCCAAGTCGAAACGGGAAAGAGCTGCTGCTCTAAGTGATCCGCGCAACAAGTAATCAACTCAGGAATCGCACATGGCTCATGAGGTGAACACTGTGATGGGTTCGGGTGCGCAGCACAATAAGGTGCCCCACATTCGATTTCAGAATCAGCAACACAAGTATTCGTTTCTAAATCGCAACGAGAAGTGTTCGGTGTATTCGATGCTTCGCTGCCCGCAAAAACCAAAACCGGCTTATCGGCCTGAATACGACTGCCCGTCAGATCCCCGCCGATAAAGTTGGTTTCAATGTTCAGAACCTCATACTTGCTAAGCTCCGTGGTAAACTGCTCGCCGGGCTCCAAGGCCGGAATACCAGGCCCTGGGAAGGTTCGACTTGTAACCGTGACTCCAACGGTTGTGGGCTCGTCATCAATCCCAACCACAGTGAGAAAGCCTTTGAGTGAATCAAAAGTCTGCTCACGGGTCATCACAAGATAATCTGTGCTCGCCGTCGTTGTGGGAAGCAACAAAGACGCGTCGTTTGAGAACACGTCCACGTTTTCAAGCGGGTTAAACTGATAGCTACTCACCGGGATGTTCGAAACAATTCGGTAAGCGCGCATCTCTTTTTCAGTGCCGTTGATATTGCGAGCTGGGAGTTCAAAAATCTTAATGCCTTTTGGCGGAATCACTGCCGCATCAACATAGTTATCAGGTAGATCTGGACTCTCACACTCGTTGGGAGCGTTTGGAACCGTCAAAGGTCCTTTGCTGATCAACACATAGGCGGACTGACTTGGATCTGGGTTGGATAAAACAACTGCATACTGACTGTTGGCCGCATCACAGTACTGAATGTTTCCAAAGTCATCTTGGCCACATGGTACGTTGGCGTTGTCGAGATCCACAGAGAAATATTCACAGCCAAGATAACTCTTCTGTCCCTCATCACATACCGCGACGCAATCACCGTCATAGCAAACGCCATCCATCGGCGGGTCAGAACAACTGTGGGAATAACAAAGGTTGGTCCCCGTGTCGTCGCATTGGTAGACATAGAGATGGTCCGCGCCGCAAACCCGGCTACCCGGCTCACAAAGCTTTTCTTTGCATTCATCTGGATCGCCATCCACGCAGATTTCACCCTCAGCGCATGGCGTATCGTACCAACTGGTCCCCTTCAGATCGCAGGTGCGTGCTCCGGTTTCAGTGCACTCAAACGTTCCTGGCACACAAATGCGCGAGGCCAGATCATCTTTGGAACATGCCCCAGACATAGTCAAAAGGCCGACAATTAACGGAATCCATTTCAATTTGCTTTGCATCACCATCCCACTTTGTAAGCAATGGTACCCCTGGGTCATGCGGCGAGCCAGGATTGCTTACGAGTCGGCACGCTACCAACCCTGCAAGGCCGCGTAAATGGTCAGAATTGATGTCGGCATCTGGAATCCGCCGTCGAAAGTTCAAACAGGTGCATCCAATCATTGACCAACCGAATATCCTGCGGCAGATAGCGAGCATGAGTAAGACATACAAAGTTGCAGTAGTTGGTGCCACCGGTGTTGTGGGACGTGAAATGATGAACGTTTTAGAAGAGCGAACTTTTCCAGTTTCCGAGCTGGTACCGCTTGCCTCTCCGCGGACCGCGGGTGAGAAAATCACGTTTCAGGACAAAGAATACACCGTAGGTGTAGCCTGCGCTGAAGCCTTTGAAGGTGTTGATATTGCTCTGTTTTCTGCTGGTGGTTCCGCCAGTCTAGAACTTGCACCACTGGCTGCAGAAAAAGGCGCCGTGGTCATCGATAACAGCTCAGCGTGGCGCATGGATCCAGAGGTTCCTCTGATTGTGCCCGAGGTAAATCCCGAGGCAGTCGCCGGCTACAAACAAAAAGGCATCATCGCGAATCCAAACTGTTCGACCATCCAAATGGTGGTGGCCCTGAAGCCATTGCACGATCTTGGCGGTCTCAAACGTGTCATCGTATCCACTTACCAAGCGGTTAGCGGCAGTGGAAAAGCGGCTATGGACGAACTTTCAACGCAGGTTTCGCAACTTTTCAATGGGTTAGAAACCGAGCCTAATGTTTATCCACACACCATTGCCTTCAATTGTTTGCCTCATATCGACGTCTTTAAGGATGACGGGTACACCAAAGAAGAGCACAAGATGATCTTCGAAACCCGTAAGATCATGGACCTGCCAGATCTTGGTGTCTGCCCAACTTGTGTACGTGTTCCGGTATTCAACGGGCACGCTGAGTCCATAACCGCTGAATTTGAAAAGAATATTAGTGTGGATGATGCCCGCAAGGCCCTACGAGAAGGTCGCGGTCTCTTCGTTCAAGACGAACCAGAAAACAATCTATACCCAACGCAGCTTGAAATCTCAGGCTCCGATGCAACTTGTGTCGGTCGACTTCGAGAAGATCCGTCTGCGCCCAACAGCCTAGCTTTCTGGTGTGTGGCCGACAACCTGCGCAAGGGCGCTGCCACCAACGCAGTCCAAGTGGCAGAGATTCTCATCGAGAACCACCTCGGCAAATAATTCCTAATCCAGGGAATACTCTCCATTTGCTGGCGGTTGCATCGCCGGCCCAGGAAGACTACACCCCGCGGGTAACTTGATTACCTGAAACCCAGTCACTAGTGTCTGAATGCAGGGGCTTAGCAAAGACGTTAAGTTCTAAATCGACGGTTCGTCAGACACATTGGTAGCGTGATGAAAGCATTATTAATTCTAGGATTCTCTTTGGCCGTAACCACATCGCCGCCCGAAGATGCCACCCTCACTCTTACGGTCGACAGCGAGACCAGTACCACCCTTACGAGCAATCACTGTACCGATGAAAACATTAGCCAAAGCGTCAAGTTTACTCTGACGACGGATTCTATGACGCAGCCCCTCTACGAAGACGACAAGCTCTATGTATGGTGGGAAACATCGGATTCAGACGACTGCACCACACCAAGCTCAGATGCCAACAATCAAGTGATTACCGGCGCCACCCTAGGGGGTGATTTGATTTCACAAGAGAGCGGAACCCCGCTGGTTACAACATCGGTCGGGTTGGTCATTCCAGACGACATCGAGAGCATGAGCCTGACCAACCAAGATATCTTCGACCGCATCGATACGGATGCTTGCACCACTGAAGTTGACTATACGGAGCTCAAGCTCTGCATTGCAGTCGACAGTGTCTCTGCAACCGTTGATGACAACGTAACCATCAGCAGCAGCGAAGCTTGGACGGCGCTCACCTTTATTGTTGACACTGCCGCTCCCTCCGCTCCCACCATTGGCACTGTTACATCGTTGGATGGTTCCATTGATATTCCGGTTTCTGTAAGTGACGAAAAGCCCCGGCTCAGCACTTGGAAGCTCTACATTCAAGAACAATCTGAAACCTCAGATACCGACTGCACACTCTGGGACGTCACGCCTCAAGAATACGCA
>CAZZDT010000163.1:0-7140 GCA_964652435.1 uncultured Bdellovibrionales bacterium | reverse complement strand
CCACATGGCACCGAGTGCGTCATCGTAAGCAAGAAACATGGCGGAGTGATTCGTGTCGCCATCGTCATTGGTATCCAGCGCCAAGTAATCACCGCGCGCAGCTTTCTCGAGACGGTTCTGGCTGGGCGAAAATACGCGGGCAAAATGGGCGCTAAAAAACGAAAGTAAGCTGGAAATATTACTACGATGTCCCATAGCAAGCGACTGTGTGCCTACGGCCCAGCTGTAGAACTCAGAACACCAGAGTTCTCCCTTATCCGCACCGTAGCGGGTTCCATCGAGATAGTTGATACCGCGGTATCCCGTGAGAGCCTGATGCTCACTCAAAAAATATTCATAGAGTCCGCGAAGCACAACGTCCGTACGCTCTCGCTCGAGCTTAGTCTCGCCATCGGTAGAAGTGTAATACCATTCAGAAACATCACCGATGGGATAGCTTCGAGGCATTGCCGAAATACGCTTGTTGCGCTTATCCCAAAGTTGAAACCGTGCCGTCCGATACAGCTGTACCCTGGCTCGATACACTGTGTTTGCCTTCAGGCCACTTAAGCGAACATCAAATCGGCTATGGGCACCATAGTTGCTGAAATTGGTGAGTTCCTGAACGGGTGTGGTGAAAGTCTGCGCGGTATTGGAAAGCTCCTGGTACTCAATCATGTAAGAGAGAGAGTAAAACGGAGATTGAAACGCATTTAAAACCGCCTGGTCCCTCACGTAATACTTCATGGTAAAGCCAGCGGACGTATTCGCCGCACCATTAGGGAAATATCGAATTTGGGGTTCGTCAACGAGACCATTGCAATTGTCATCGATACCGTTGCCAAACATTTCATACTGTCGAGGGTGAACTTTCGCGTTGTTGTCGTCACAATCACCGCGGGCTTTGACGTACCCAGCAGGGCAATTCAAACGCTCTGCAGCATCCGCAACCACGGACTCTCGATCATCAGAATGCGCGTGCATATCCGCGTAGCCATCGTTATCCAGATCAAACAAAGATGCCTTCCAGCACTGAATGTCATAAGTTCCTGCGTGGGCCGGCTGTGCCATCAGCACCATCAACATCGCTCCCACAAAAATTAAGGCGGGCAGGGCGCGGTAGTCTCGATTTGTCATTCTCATACTCTCCATCCAAGAGGGACAAAGAGGTTTTCGCGCGACTCTACGCGTTCCTGACAACCGCACCGAAGAAAAGCAACGATGTGTCCTTTGAGACACACTTTTTTTGTGTCAGCACAGACACAAACTCCACTGAACTCAGAAAAAAACACAAAAAAAATCAGAGAATTACTTCTGGCACGTCCCGTGCACATCATTTCAGTGCACGGCACAAGCACACGGGAGAACAAGATGATGGAGCAAACCTGGACCACAAAACAGGTCGTCACATTTATGATGGCTATGGCTACAGGGCTACACTTTGTAGCCGCGGGACTGAATCAGGAAAAGTCATTTCATACCATCGACCAACTATTGGAATCCTGTATCCAAGATCCAGTGGCCCTTCATATTGAGGAGCAGCACCTTGAAGCATTTCAAGAATCTCTCCAGCCAGGATTCTTCGCTGAACCTAAAAGCGTCATTGACGCCAAACTCTCATCCCAAGATTTCCATCAAGATGTGATGCAGCTCTCCGACGATTCGTTTATCACCTTGGTGGCCAATCTCTCGAACTCTACCCAAGAGAAGCTAAAAATCAGGACGCATTTCAAACACGTACCCAACAAAGGACTTTAGGTTAGCAACAACCAAGCACCTGTCAGGGATGCTAGGGTTGAGCCCAGTAAGCCCAGCATCAACATGCACCCAGCGCCGGCGCCCGGTGAAGGACCACTCGAGCCCGATTTACCCGAAGCTCCCCACTTAAACCGGTCGTCATCTCGGTCCTTATCGTCTTCATAACCGCGCTCGACGGCGTCTTCGAAATCCAGATCCAAGTCCGAATACTCTTCATCGTCTTCATCGTAATGCATTGAATTCATTCCTTCTCTGCCTCAAGGTACCCAATTCTCTTCCCTAAAAAAAACCCAAAATTTAAGTGGTTTGACAAATCATCTCATCAATTAATAAAATACTGAATTGTTGAACCTTAAAGTATTTGGGGACTGTTCACACATCTCCAGAGCACACCAAACCAGGAGTTCTTCATGCGCCACATCATTCTACTTGGGCTTATTACGCTCGCACTCTCAGTTGTTGGTTGTGCGTCAACAACCTCCTCAGAAGCACCCGTAGCCGCTCCAGAAGCAGCGTCCGCTGAAGCGACTGCCGATGCCGCACCCCAGGCAAAAGCAGATGGCAAAGACTGCTGTGGATGTAAAAAAACTGCAGCCCCTGAGGGTGATGCCAAAACAAAAACAGATGGCAAAGACTGCTCCGGGTGCAAAAAGCCCGCAGCCGCTGACTGTTGTTCCAAAGCAAAAACCGACGGCAAAGACTGCTGTGGTTGCAAAAAGACAACCGAGGGAGCAGCATCGGCACCCGCCGAGTAACATCTCAAAATTTGCAGATTTGGCCTCATGCCCGCGGGTGTGAGGCCTTTTTTTATATCTTTTCTAACGGAATCAGAGCGTAAGCGCTTGCACAAAGACCCCTGTCTATGTTGTGAGCGGCGCAAATTAGGCTCCACATCAAACACCCATAGGATCGAGCACCATGACGAACCGGCAAACCCCCATCGTACTCCTCTCAATGCTACTTCTCACCGCATGCAACGCAGGCGAGGAGGACCTTTGCGGAAATGGTGTGCTTGATGAATCAGAGCAATGTGACGGAGAACTCTTTCAAGATGGGCTAAGCTGCACAAGCCTTGGTTACTCGGGCGGAACCCTTGGGTGCCAAGATTCTTGCCATTTTACAGTCGTAACCTGCGCATCAACGGCGGCTCCGGGCAGCGCTTGCAATTGCAGTAAAGATTGTGAAGGCACCGAGGCCAATCCCGGGATCTGCGTCTCTGGCGTATGCATGACCAGTGCAGGCAGCGCATGTGCAGAAGCAGGAACCTCTCAAGGTTGCCTCGAAGGCTCTCGATGCTGGGGGCTGGAAGGTGCAGATACAGGTATTTGCTGGCCCGATTGTGACTCGTTTAACTGTGCTGGCGAATGCGATGCAGATGGTTCTTGTGTGCCCAACAGCAACACCAGCTGTGATGGAACATGCTCAGACTATTGTGGTGGGGGCAGTGGCAGCTCAAGCTCCAACGGTCCCTGCAGTGCTGACAACCCCAATGGTGATTGTCCATTGGGTCAAGTCTGCGTGGATGGAAGCTGCGAAGACTTCAACTGCAACGACACCATGTTTGAACCCAACGAAAGCCAAATCGCAGCGGCGGATCTCCCCAGCTCCACCACCAATGGCCTCCAGGTATGCTCTGGAGATAAAGACTGGTTCAAGCTCACGCCTTCTAATACCAATAAGCTCTACATGGTTGGTGTGGACTCGAATCCAACCAGCGGCAACCTTGTGTTGAGCATGCATGATATGTTGGGTGATACGCGAACCAGAACGGATATTGCGGCCGATTATTATCACCCCGAAAACGCCACAGGCCCTATGAATATCGAAATGCAAGGTATCATTGGCGCAGCGGGAGCTCCGACCCAATGGTTTCAAGTTATGGGGTCCGGCGGTGCCGTTAACAATTACAACCTCATCAGCCGTCAGGTAGAATGGCAAGATGGAGCAAGTTGCACCACTTATTTCTCAGCTTCGGATTGTGCCGCTTTAACCAGCGGCTACCACGACTCGTCTAAAATGCTTCAATTCCCAATCGGGCACGCTGCCGATACATACATCGGAGACGGCGTTTATTTTGATAACGCGCTCTCCATGTCCAACTTTGGAGCACCGGTTCAGACACCATCCTCGCGCAATTGGGCACGTCGAGAACTGATTATGGCCGTTCGTTACGCCATCAACGCGGTTCAAACAGCGTTTCCAGGAACCGCACCTTTGGGAATGGGTGATATCAGCATGCCCGATGGAACAACTCCCGACGGACACCCCAATGGCACACACTACAGCGGCGCCAACATCGACATCGCTTATTATATCCGTCCCGAGTTTCACGGACTCCACGGCAATCTGGCCTACCGCCACGTTTGCTGCGAAGCAGCGCTCACAGATTGGGGCTGCGTCGATACCAATACGTCCTCATCAAACTACGGCACCTGTGTTGCGGGATCTGAGGACACTCACATTGCTGATATTCCTCGTAATGCGCTCTTCATGGCAAAGCTGGCCAGCACCGGTCGTATCCGGGTGATTGGCGTGGAAGCCAAAATCGATGCCTTGCTGGATGCAGAGTTCGACAACCTCGTGGACCAAGGGCTGATCACCTCGTTGGAACGGTCTAAAGTGAAGAACGTCATTGTGACCGCCAACGACCATGGCAGCTGGATCTGGCACTTCAACCATATGCACGTCTCTTTTAAGAGCGAGCTATCGAAAGATATGCCTGAGGGTATCCAAGGACCGAACCCAAATATGAGCGCAGACGAGCAACTGGGAATGATCCAGCATTACTATCGTCATAGCCCTAGCGTTCGACCTTACCACCATCTTTCAGCTTCAGAAGGGCACAGCGCTCAACCTGGCGCACACGCTCACGGGTCAGATTGAGATAATCTCCAATCTCTTCCAGCGTCAGTCCATCTTCTTTCTCGGCCAAGTCTAAGGAACAGGTTTCCTCAAGTTCCCACGGCTCCTTATCCGGGTAATTGAACACAATTGAACCCTTTGGAGTGACGTCCAAATAGAGGTGATGAACACAAGAAACATAGAGGCACGGTCGCTCTTTGTTTCTGCAATCTTCCCGAACCAGGGGCCGCTTATAAGGAATGATCTCTGGCTGCTGATGCCCCTCGCGCTTGGCTTTGTTTTGCTCACGCGTTAAGTCACGCAACGAAACCGTGCGCGCTTTAGCCTTAACTGGCTTGCTCGACTCCGGCGTTAGCGCTTCTTGTCTGGGCTTAGGCGCCTCAAATGATTTAGCGGACCCACGTAGGGTTGTGGTTACTGTGCGAACCGATTTACACCCAATGGGCGCTCCTCGGCGTTGTTTGTTTCTTTTTAATGCCGACATTTCTATTCCCCGTCATTCTAGTGGCGCGTCGTTCATCGCGCAGACCACAATCCAGACAAGGTCTGGAGCGCATATGTGGTCGAAGGACTATTAAATCGAAAGCCAACAAATCCTTCCACCGTTAATCACAACGCAATGACTGGCTCCGACACCCCAGGACTTATTATGAACTTAAATAAGTGAATATTAATTCCAGAAAAATGTACAAAGCAGACGATTTTATTTGCACGCATGTTCACCATTTCCCAAAACGACACTTGTTCTAAGTCCATAAGGTTGTAGGATTTTAGTGCAAAGGAACCCATCGATCATGCGTGATGCCAGGCTACTGAGAGGACTCTTAGCGGTAAAAATTGTCTTTTCCGCCGGTCCAAACAAGGGAATCACTGTTCAGGAAATCGTGCGACGACTTTTTGAAGTGTATTCCATCGATGCGACGGAGCGCACAATTTTAAGGGACCTGAATACGGCTCAAGAGGCAGGCTTTGTGACCAACGACCGTCACTTGGGCAATCGCCCAATTAAATGGAAGGCTGTGCGTGAAATTTCTGAGTAACCTCTTCGTTACCCTCAAAAGCGGTACTTACTTTTTCGAGTGAATAAAGAAGCTCAGTCTGCTCAAAACCCATAGAGCGATACAATCGGGCGGCAGGATAATCAGGATCAGCCTGCATCACGAGACAATCCACATCATCTCGCGTCAATGCCAGCGAGCCAATTTCGTGGACCAGCGTTCCGCAAACCCCACGGCGACGGTAGGCAGGGTGAGTCACCACGTGTTGAAAGCGAGCAACACCGTAGCCCGTAAAAATACCTAAAGTTCCAACAAGGTCCGTTCCCAGAAACGCCCCAAACCAAGCCCCATTCTTCTTCATCGCCATAGACCGATAGGTCTCAACCTTTCGCTCCACAAATCTTCGATAAAGCCGTTCTTGGTGGTGCGGCTCCCTGGTTAAAATGAGCAATTCCTTGACCGCATCCCACTGGTCTACCGTGTTCATCTCACGAATACGGATCCGCTCGTTGGCATAGAGCGGAGGAGAAATATGTTTGGCCGTCAGCACCTCGGTCGTATCCACCGAGTATCCAAGGGCCTTAAACTCATCTACATCGCCCGCAATACCCTCAGGGCAATCCCAAACAAATGCTGTATGTTTAATACCCGACATATCGGCGAATTCATGATGAAAAAGATATTCCCAACTTGATTCGTTACAAAGCTGGGCGTCTCTTAGGGTGGGCGGTCGATTAAACAACAAATAATTGCCCCAATAGTATCCGGGATTGTGAGGGGATTTGACCACCACGTAATCCTCTTTTTGTTCAACCACACTTTTATGAGCCGCAATCATTAAGTCGCTTCGCAAGCCGAGTGATTTTATTTTCTCTATAGGCAACACATTCAACTCCTGGACAAGAAGCAATGAACTCGCTGCGACACCCACAATTGGTTGGCACAGCAAATATTCCCTGATCGATTCCTCTTTCAGGACATTCATATGGAACCCGGGGAGGGTGATGTTAGGCTACGAGATTCCAAATTTATTAGCTGTGACCCGGATCACATCGCGACATTTAATTACATATCAAATGAAAAATTACGTTCTTTTGATCTCCTCACACCATGATTCTTCAATCCTTTTGTCCGCTTTTGCTCTCCAGATTCGTTTTCTTGGGTGAAGGCAGTTTTGCCACCAACCCAGGGAGCGTTTCGATGCTGAAAAACCGCAATTTCACTTTCTTTTTATGTCGCATAGCTGTTCTCGGATTCGTGCTTGCGTATGCGGCGTGTTCCACCAACCAAAATACGCCAGATGGCCTCAAAGACCTCGATGACCGAAATGCTCAATTGGTGGTACCAGAAGCAGAAAAACGTCGATTGAGCCGGAATGACCGGCGTATGAGTAAGTCGGTGCTCATCCATAAAATGGAACTGCCTGAAAAAGAAGCCAAACGGAAAACCTACGAAGTATCGATTCCCAGCATAGGCTCGTCAGCTCCCACTGGGCCTGCAGATAATTCTCTCGGCATTGCAGCGCAGCTTGGCCAAAAAGGCA
>CAZZDT010000162.1:0-7144 GCA_964652435.1 uncultured Bdellovibrionales bacterium | reverse complement strand
TGGGCCCTGTGTCGTAGCGTATACAACACCGGTTGAACCTTCATCATAAGTATAAAGCTTAAGCGTTGTTTCTTCGTTGTTCTCATTCGTAATGATAACTTCAACGGTGTCCTTCAATGTCTTCGGAAGATTGAGTGGCTCGTTTAAGAAGCCCTTAATTTCTAAAGACTCAAGGACACCCAAAACACCTTCTACCTGCTCTTTGTCGGCCAATGCCTTCACCGGTTCATCTACCCAAAACTTACCGTCTCGTTTCTCGATGAACCAAGATGATGCTTGCGACTTCACCCGAAGCTTCTCAACGTTTGCCACAGGGAGCTCCAAAAATCGTTTGTCCCGAAAGCCGTCCAATTCGCGCTCGTATTGAAACTGCAATCCATACTCAATCAAAAACACTTCCGGAGACTGAGCGCGTTTGGCGTAGTAATTTTTATCAAAACGGGTTTCGCGGCCAATCAAAAGCTCTTCTTCCGCTCCATTCATGGTCGTGAATGAAAACCGGTAGGCGGGTTTGTCTAAACCATAAAGCGAGAGGTCTTTCGGTGGAGTAACCACACCATCTTGCTCATCCCCCACTTCTCTTACCCGCTTTGCCCCAAGCATATACCGTAAAAGAGAGTTCACCGCTGCTTGATCGGCCTCGTCCATAATCGGTGTTTGAATGGCCCACTGGCCTTGCTCATCTCGAACAAAGGAGATGGTTTGTTTGGGACCATCAACAGCAGCTGTTTTAACGTTTTTAATGTCGCGCTCGTTAAAGACTGCCTGCTCAGCCCGTTTGCGCTCTTTTTTCTGAGCGGTTTCGTCTTTTTGCCAAACCACAGCGTAAGCACCCACGCCCCCAAGAATCAAAAGGGCAAGCATTGAGACAAATCGTTTTTGCAGAGTACTCATTTATTTCTGGCGCCGAATCAAAACGATGCCCAAACCGAGTGCCACAATACACATAGGCAAGACATCTAAAGAAAAGAACTTGAGGTACATCATGTCTTTGCCCGTCAGACTAAGGCGGCTTGCTTGCCTCATTTTCGGACGAATCGTGATGCTGCCTTCTTCATCGGCCATCCAGTTCAAAGTATTCAAGAGGTAATCTTGGTTGGCATGAACTGCAAAGTACTCGTCGGTAGCCCAATCGGAATCACCAAATACAATCAGCCGTGCCTGAGATGAAATATTGTCTGCAGCACGAGGGATATCTCGAGTCACCACCAAACCAACTGCGTTGTCTGGTGAGTCTGTTTCATCGTATCCCGCCACACCGTCTTCGAGGTTGGTCTCACCCCAAGCAGTATTGTTGGCCGTGAGAAGCGGAAGAACCTCAACCACCGATGTTCCCGCAGCAGGGCCCACTGTGCGGGCTGTTTTCATAACCGCAGCATGGGTTAGCTTTTTGGTAATAGGGTGCGGGGTTTCAGCCGGAAGAATCACTGGTTCAAGGGCGCTTAAGCCAAGCTCACGCCGGGCCGGATTGGGATCAACAATCATGTCGTCACGCAGCTCAACCCGCCACTTCTTAAGCAAATCTGAAAGGCCACCATCACTGGAGGGCTCAACCATAATCATGGCCCGGCCACCAATAGACAAATACTCATCCAAAGCTTTGAGCTCTGGTTCCAGCAGTGAGGAGCGAGGGCCCGCCACAATAAGGTAACGAACCTCAGGCGGG
This sequence comes from uncultured Bdellovibrionales bacterium, assembly GCA_964652435.1. Classification (GTDB taxonomy): domain Bacteria; phylum Myxococcota; class XYA12-FULL-58-9; order XYA12-FULL-58-9; family JABJBS01; genus JABJBS01. The sequence goes on along the minus strand of CAZZDT010000162.1, from coordinate 5,478 downwards.
ATGCTGAGTTCCGGCAGAGCCGAGTCATCGCCCACCACAACCGTGAGCTGCTCTTCGGTGATGGTGTCGGGGTTGATGAGGTTTAGAAGTTCTACGTCGTAGCCTTCTTTTAAAATCGCTTGAGCAAAGGCAATGGCTTTGTAGTCTGCGTTGGCATTTTCAAACGAAAGCTCGCCGTGGCCCGTCAAAACATGAACGAGCTTTTTGGTTTTCTGAGTAACCTGAATCAAAGCATTTGTAAGAGATTCTTCACCCAAGTCCATGGCGCGGGCGGTTCTCTCCCCAACAATCATGACAACCCGCGCACCTTTTTCTTCAATCTCAAACTTTTCCGCCATGCGCGTTTCGCGCTCAGATCCTTCGATATCGATGATCTCGTACTTAAAGCGCGGATTGACGGCCTGGTAGCGTTCAAACACCTCTCGGGCAATCATGTTGTAGGCTGCTTCCTTGCGATTAAAGAACGCATAAACCTGAACATCTTGATCTAAGCGACCTACAATACTTTGAGTCTGGTCAGAAAGTGAGAAGACTTTATCACGGGTCATGTCCCATTCGCGGTCGTTCTCAACCGCCATGAAATTCACCACGCCCACCAAGGCCAAAATAATCAGAGAAGAAACAAGGGTCATGCTCCACATTAAAGTAGAGCGAGAACCGGCTTTTTCTCGGAGCGTGTCTTTATTGGTCAGTAGATAAATCGCTTCACAGACCAATGCGATGATGAGCTTCCAAGTCACGAGGCCCTGAAAAGCTATCTCTTGGCTCAGGCCCCAAGTAAGAGGAACACTCACCAATAAGACTGCACCAATGGCGCCCAGCATACGGCCGGTGTTGACCACCCATGTGGATTTTTTATTTTCCGTATTCGTACTCATGGCCCGCTCCTATTTCCAACGCTCAGCTTCAATCACCCGCCAAGACAAAAAGATGCCGGCAAAGGAGAGAGAGCAGTAATAGACAACGTCTGTTAAGCGAACCATGCCGCGTAAAAAACCATCGAGGTGCGTGATATGGGATGCATAATAGAGCACCCGTTGCAGCCCAGAAGTGTGGCCCTGGCTCACCAAGCCAACCAGCCACAAAACAAGCAGCACGCCAAAACTAATGATGACCGCAACAAGTTGGCTTTCCGTTAGGCTGCTGGCCAAGAGTCCAATAGACACACAAGCGCAGCCAAACAAAAAGAGCCCCAGGTATCCAATCCAAACCGTATTCCAATCCACCGGGCTCACACCGTCGGCGCCACTGATTCCAAACACATGCAAAAGCAGTGGGAAAAGTAAGCTCAAGGCAAACATGATGGTCATAACCGAAACGGCGCCAATGTATTTGCCGAGCACAATTTCAATGGGACGAACCGGCGCGGTCATTAAAAGTTGCAGCGTTTTGCCGCGGCGCTCCTCAGAAAAAAGGCGCATGGTTAATACCGGCAACATAAAAATCAGCACAAACACCATCTGGTACATCAAAGGCGCCAGAATGCCTTCAGTGACATTCATCATGTCGATACCCTGGCGATAATTGTGCTGAAGATACTGCATGGACTGCGTTTGGAATTGCTCAACAGCGCTTCCGAAAACAAGTCCCGTAATGAGAATGAACCCACCAAACAAGATGTAGCTCATCCAAGTCGTTAAATAGACGCGAACTTCTTTGCCCGCGATGGTCAAAATGTTGCCCATGCTAAACTCCTAAAGTTCGGTAAGTGAGAGAAAGATTTCTTCGAGACTCTTTTGACCATCGTCTGTGGTGTGCTGCTTCACAAGCTCACTGAGGTTGTCGTCCGCAACCACGGTGCCTTTGTTAATGATCACCACGCGGTCGCAAACAGCATTTACTTCTTGAAGAATGTGGGTGGATAAAATCACTGTATGTTCACCCGCAAGAGACTGAATCAAAGAGCGCACTTCACCAATTTGTCGAGGATCCAAACCAACGGTGGGCTCATCTAAAATCAAAACTTTCGGCTTACCAAGAAGCGCCTGAGCCAAACCGGTGCGCTGCTGGTAGCCTTTTGAAATATTACGAATGAGGCGGTCCGCCACCAATTGAAGGCTGACTTTTTCGATGGACTCGGCAACGTTCTCTTTAAGAAGTTTGCCGCGCAAACCTTTGAGCTTGCCCACAAACCGAAGGTATTCGCGGACAGTCAGGTCTGGGTACACCGGAGGGATCTCCGGTAAATAACCAATGGAGCGCTTCACATCCATGGGGGAATCAAACACGTCGAACCCCGCAACGGTGGCACTGCCAGATGTGGCTGGCAAAAACCCCGTGAGCATTTTCATGGTGGTGGTTTTTCCGGCGCCGTTGGGTCCAAGAAATCCGACGATTTCTCCCGCAGCAACCGAAAATGAAATATCGTTGACCGCTACCAGATCTCGGTAGCGTTTGGTTAAACCATTTATCTCAATCATCAAATATGCCCTCGAAAGGACTTTTGACGGGATTTCGAGCCTTTGTCAAAAGGCTGGAAGGGCTAATTGAAGGTTTATTTCGCGGGCTCGAAATGGAACATAAATGTGAGCAAAACCTGGTTAAACATGGCACTCGCTTCGTCCACATCCCCGGTGATGCCATCACTCATATTGAAGATGAACGTGTCGAAAGGTGCACTGATCAACATGTAGTCAAAGCCGAGCTTGAAAAACGAAGTCACAAAATATTCGAGCCCCAAACCGAAGCGAAAGCCTCCAAGACCTCGAAATCCAACTTCATCTGAATTTGTCTGGCCATACGGATTATAGACCTGCCAAGTTCCGCCCCAACCAAGAAGCAAGGAAGGCTCTAAGTCGTCCATCCAAGTTGGCAATTGATCTCGCCAGTGCCAGGCCGGGTAAATTCGAGCGCCCAAGCTAAAGTGAGCAGCCCATTCACGGTCTGCGGCATCGCCCAGCGCGTGACCATGGCCGTGAATACTGAGTTCAAGAGCGCCGTAGCCCATAATGTTGTAACCAAGGCGCAGCGCCTGAACCGAAAGACCACCCGCGATATCCGTGGTGAATGCGCCACCATTGCCCATGGAAAAACCTGGAACCGGTGTTTCATCACCGCTGGCCGTCGAAAGACCAATCCCCGTACCAATATAAAAGCCAGGGCGAGCCTCTGCTGTCCCGGCAAACATCAGCAAAGCAAATAGAATAGGGAGAGTCTTGCGCATATCAGCGTCCTTTGAATTCTGGTTTACGTTTTTCGTTGTAAGCGCCAATGCCTTCTTTGGCATCGCCCGACATGAAAAGTTGCTGCTGAAGTTCACGCTCGAGGCTGAGTCCTTCGGCAAATCCCATTTCCATGCCGCTGATAACGCTTCGCTTGATAAGTCCTACCGCATGGGACGCCTTATGGGGGGGGCAAAACTTACGAGCATAATTCATAGCCGCTTCGGCAAAATCTTCTGCCGGCAACACTTCGTTGACCAACCCAAGCTCTTTGCCTTCTTCCATGGAGAGGTTTTGGCCGGTCACCATCATTTCGATGGCCTTGGCTTTGCCCACCAAACGAACCAAACGCTGGGTTCCACCGGTGCCGGGCAATACACCCAAGTGAACTTCTGGAAGTCCAAGTTTGCCTTTGCCTTCTTTGCCCAAGCGAATATCTGCGGCCATCGCCACTTCTAGGCCGCCGCCTACGCAGTGACCATTCAAGGCTGCAATCACCAATTTCGGTGTATTTTCAAGCCGGTTCAGCGTTTCATTGGCGTGCAAGCAGAAGTAATACTTAAAAGTAGGTGTTACTTCGCCGAGCATTTCAATGTCGGCTCCCGCACAAAAGAACTTCTCGCCTTCGCCGGTAAGCAAAATCACGTGAACACTTTCGTCCATGCGCGCTTCCAAAATGGCTTTATCGAGCTGCTCCATCATGTCGTAGGAGTAGGCGTTGGCAGGAGGATTGGTGAGGGTGATAACCGCTACACCATCGAGGGATTTGTAATTTACAAGCTCAGTCATGGGCGGGTTATAGACGATTGGCGCCCACTCGTAAACGGGGAGCAGGCTTGGCTAAACCCCTTGAAAGATCAAAGAGAATTTAACTCAGAAGCATCATGGCGGCCGCAAGGTAAATCGCAACCCCCATCACGTCGCAGCCCGTGGTCACCAGGGGGCCAGCCGCAATCGCCGGATCGATACCCACTTGCTTAAACATGGCCGGAGCAAGCGCGCCCACAAACGCCGCTATGGTCATGGAACAAAACATGGACAGGCCCACAACCATGCCCAAAATATCGCTGCCAAAACCAAAGTTCGAAACAATGGCCACCAACGCTCCGGCGGCAAGACCCATAATACTGCCCACAAGACTTTCTCGGGCCAGGGTTTTACCCAAACCACCGGCGTCCACTTTGCCAATGGCAAAACCACGGGTGATGATCATGGCGGTTTGAGAGCCAACATTTCCAGTCATGGCCGCCACAACCGGCACAAACGCCGCGAGCATCAAAGTGTCTTCGAAAGGAACATTGCGAAACATGGGAACGAGAACGGCCGCAATCAACGAGCCCGCAAGGCTGCCAACCAACCAGGGCAGGCGATACATGGCAATTTTAAAGAAGTCTTGGCCATAAACCAGCTCTTCACCAGAAGCACCCGCCATGGTCATGACGTCTTCTGTAGCCTCTTCCTGCATAACATCGTGAATGTCATCAAAGGTGATTCGGCCAACCAAAAGCCCCGCAGAATCAACCACCGGTAAACTGGCAAGGTCATATTTACCAAACACGCGAGCGACTTCTTCCTGATCCACATCCACGGTCACCCGCTTCTCAATGGGCTGGCTGATTTTACCAAGAGCTGTTTGCTCCGTAGACAAAACCAGATCTTCCAGCTGAACCGTTCCCCGCAGGTGGCCATCGCCATCGACCAAATAGACTTCGTGAATATCTTCGATTTCTTCTCGAGCCTCGCGAACGGCTTCAATGGCGTCGGAAACCAAGAGGCCTTCTTCCACCATACAAAGCTCTGTTTGCATCAAGCCGCCGGCCGAGTCCTCGGGGTAACTCAGCAGGGTTTCAATATCGCCGCGGTCTTCATCATCAAGCTTGGCCAAAACAGCACTGGCCCGCTCCGATGATAATTCACCTAAAAAGTCAGCCGCATCATCGGTTTCTAGTTCTTCTACAGCAGCGGCCAGGCGTTCAATCTTTAGAGTGGAGCCAAGTTTTTCCTGAATGCCGTCATCGAGGTGGGAGAGGGTTTCCGCAAGCTTTTCGGCATCAAGGCATTGGGTGATTTGCTTCCAATACCGCTCGTCGACGTGGTCAAAGAGCTCTGCGAGATCCACCGGATGGAGAAGGCGCAGGTATGCCTCGAGCGTTTCTTCACGCCCCGGCTCAAAGAGCCGCTCAATGTCCTTACTCGTTTCACTCATAACCCGTGCCGTTTAGCATAGGGGATTGCGTAAATCACCCAGAGAATGTGTCAATTAGATGCTCTGGTACTCAGCATATACGGTTCGGTCATGCCCAGACAAATCTTTAAT
>CAZZDT010000161.1:0-7151 GCA_964652435.1 uncultured Bdellovibrionales bacterium | reverse complement strand
CAAGCTTGCCTTCTTGTTCCAGGCGCCTGCCCAGTTCTCGAAATCCTCTTTTGAGATGGGTGGTCATCAGTGCCAATTGGGATTTTGTTTTCTCTCGCACCTGAACCGAACTTTGGGTTTTCTTTACCAACCAACCCAATGCACCGGTGGCGGGTTCGATGGCTTCGGTTTCCGCACTTGGTTTGGCCTTAGGTTGAGCTTTGCCTTGTTGGCGCAATGCTGCCAATAAGGGGGTAGGGTCTGCGGCCCATTCTTTTTGATAGAACTCAAGTTCCCGCACCACCCGATGGCCGTGGCGTGCGAGGTAGCCTCTCCAGTGCTTGCCCAGATCTCCGGAAGCATCGGTTTGCATCCATTGCAGAGCTTCCTCATCGCTTCTATTTTGGAGCTCCGCGTAAACTTGGGGGTGGTCTTGGAGATACTTGACCATAGCCGCCATCCCACCGGCAATGTCCGCGCTTTCTACATCGTGTTCTACGCGAATCCAGGCGGCCACTTGGGCGTGGTGCTCTTCTGTAGGGATTTCGCCTTTAGAGAGTGTTTCTAAAAGGGCTGGCGTAAAAGCGCCCGATGCCGCGGAGGACTGAAGATGCAACGTGTAGATGTGATAAAGGCGCTCGGTTTCTTTTTCGAGCCAGTTAAATATCTCTTGTGAATTCCCATCACCAGGCATGCTTACTTGCTGCAGTTCTTCGGTAAGTTTGGCGTGGGCTTTGTGAGCGCCCATCAAATAGAAGCCGTACTTGATGCCGTTGAAGACCTGGCGGAGTTTGGATTGCTCCGGGCCGGGGTCCACTTCGGGAATAGTGCGGCCACACAACGCACGGCCGAGTCGGTCGGTGGTACTACCGGCTACTGCGGTGGTTATCACGGATAAGGTCGTGAGGTTCAGGAAGAGATGATTGAAGAAGGACCCTACAAAGAGGGTTTCGTTCTTAATCTCATTTTGGACACCACAGGCCACCATCATGGATTGCAGACCCACATCTATGCCTCGGGAAGTGATGCTGCGGGTAAGGGGAGAGACCGCCCCAGGCATCATTTCTCCGATATTGCAGCGGGTATAAACATCGGTGGTTTTTACAGGATGGGTGTCCAGCTCGCGCGGGTCGGGCAAAAGCTTGGTAATGGGCCGTGCTTGAAGCCACCACAGTGTTCCATCTTGATCGATTGCCCATTCAAAATCTAAGGGGTGCCCCCATTTGCCAACGCCTTTTAGGGCTTCAGTTACCAATTGAGAGACTTCACCATCACTTAGAATAGGCGTATCGCCGGTCAGTTCAGAAACCACAATACGGCCGTTTAAGTCAGCCAGCAGGTGGTCAGGGGTGCTGTGGCCGGAAACCAAGGCTTCACCAAGTCCAGCTACTGCATCCACCACCACGCGGTCACGCCGACCCGTAACCGGGTCTGCTGTAAACAAGACGCCGGCGGCTCTGGGTGCAATCATGGCTTGCACCACCACGCCCATGCTTTGGGTGCCATCGCTGCCTTTGGCATCTCGGTAGGCTTGAGCTCGCACGCTTTCTAAGGAGGCCTCACAGTCTTCAATGGCTTTGGCTACGCCCGCCAAGTCTTCGACGTTCAAAATCGATACATATTGCCCAGCAAAAGAGGCAGCAGCGCCATCTTCATCTGAAGCAGACGAGCGCACGGCATAAGGACCTGGCCCAATGGCCTCAAGATGACTGGCGAGTTCCTCTTTGGAGAGCGCATCACCAGCATCAAGAATGACAAAGCCGGGTGGGGTGCGAAATCCTTCTCCCGCAAGTCTTGCTAAGCCTGATGCTTTACCGCCAGCTTGTTTCTGCTCAAGAACTTGGTAGTCGGTGCTGGAAAGAGAATAGAAATGTGCCATCAACCAACAACCTCAGGGGGGCGGCGACACCATTCCAGCCAACCCATGCAGGGCTCAGAGCCGTCGGTTGGTTCCCAACGAATCAAAGCGCGTCGATACACTGAATCCATGGGTGTGGGGTAAACATGGGCAATTTGAATGGGGACCACACCCATCGGTACCACTTTGCCTTCGAGCTTCTCGCCGTTTTCGAGCGGGATAGAAATGCTGCCGGAGCAAGGGTTCTCTAAGTTGCCGCTGAATTGCATATCGAACGAGGCTTCGTACACGGGAACCATCTTGGGGTTTTGTACGTAGCCCAGTGTAAAGCTGTTTTCCCCAAAGAGCACCTCGGTGCATTGGGCTCGAAGCATGTCGGAATGAAGAATCAAGAACGTCCAATCCATGAGTTCCCAGTAGCGGGTGCCCCAGCTGTGGTCCCGCTCCCCGTGACCATGAATGGCATGTGTCGTATCATCCAGCTTCATGGTGCCTTTAACCATCATGGGTTGTTCAAAACGCTTGGCTTCGTATTCTTTTCCATCGGGGCCAGTCTCTTCGCGTTCACCCATGCTGTAGGCAGCACCGGCAGCAGCAAAGGTGAGTGAAACGTCGATAGAAACAGTCTGATCTCGGTGGGTGCCCGAAATGCCTTTGGCCGCGCCAGAGATTTGAAGTGTATTTGTGCGAAGAGGCTCGTTCACGATTCTCTTGAAAGTGATTCCGTTGTGTTCAAAAGTCCAGGTGTCATCTTGAAAGGCAGAGTAAGGTAGATGTGTTTCTTCTATGGCAAGCCATCCATTTCCGTCGGTGAGAAAGAGCCAGAGCCACATCTTGTTATCGGCGGGATGAAGGCCCAGTCGACAATGGCCAGCAACGGCTCCTTGGTTATCAATCCAATCGTAGAAAATAGATTCCTGCCATTCAGGCATGTCGCTTGGGTGTGGATGAAGGCCTTCGTCGTTTGGTCTGATGCCAAAGCTCTGGAGCAGTTCATCTTCTAGGTGGGGTACTTCCATACATCTACCTCCGGGGAAGTCTGAGCCTATAATAAAATAGAGCGGTTGTTGAATGAAAAGATAGGGGTTTTTCCGGGTTATTGCTCGTGATGGGACTCAGTGTTTTATGGATATTGAATCCCACCACGTAACCTGCCACAATTTTTATGCAGACTTTGAATTATGTATCTTTCAGTGGGTGAACCGTGGCTTTAACCAGAGTAAATGTTCAAAGTGCACAGTCTAAAGGCACGCGACCGGTAACACCGGTGATGGCCAAAGCAAAGCTTCTTTATGTTGAAGATAATGACGCTAATTGGGACATTGCCTTGCTCTTACTTAAGGGCAGTTACGAGCTGACTCGAGCGCGAACCGCCCGAGAAGTTATCGAAACAGTCAGTCAGTCTGAATTCGATATTATCTTGATGGATATTGAGCTTGCCGGTTCTGACTTGGACGGTATTGAATTGACGAGACTGCTGCGCGGAAGGTTGGATTCCTTGCCGGAATTTGCAGCGTCGTTTAAACCTATCGAGACGCCCATTATCTTCGTAACGGCTTACACGGCCCGTTATAAGGACGCTGAGCTTAAAGCATATGGTGGAGACGCCGTGGTTCATAAGCCAGTGAATCCAGACGAACTCACCGGTGCCATTTGGAAAATTCTCAACGACCACCGGGTTGCAACCATTGCCGCACAGAAAAGTCAGCTGGAGGCTGAAAAAGCCGCTCGAGAGATTCAGCAACGAGCTTTTCAGGAAATCCAGACTGCCCATGAGAAGTTAAGTGAAGAGTTAAGGATCAGGAAAGAGGTTGAAGGGGAACTTGAAGCGATTCGAGATGAATTGCAGGAAGCAGGGCTTAAGCTCAAAGAAGCTCAAAAGCTGGCAACCTACGGTGAACTCTTGGCCTCCATTGCTCACGAAATCAATACGCCACTTTCCGGTGGTGATGTGAGTGCAAAGCTTCTCAAGTCACAAATTGATGAAATTGAATCTACTTTCGCCAGTCTTCTTGGGGAGGATGAGAGTGAAGAGGCGCAAAAGGTCGCTGCTTTTTTTCGAGAGAAATTTGAGAAAGCTCGCGAGAGCACTCAGGTTGTTCAATTAAGTTATTCAAAATTGAAAGACATCAGCGATGCACTTCGTATGGGAAGCCGGAAGAGTGTGGGTGTTGTGTCGGGCGTGGATTTGAATCAGGTCGTTGAGCAATCTCTGGTTTTAGCTGCGGGACGCATTCGAGTTTTCGACCCGGAGGTGGTGCTGGGGAATCTCCCCGAGATTTCGTGTCAGCCAAATTACCTGGGACAAGTTGTGATCAACCTCTTAACCAATGCTGCAGATGCTATGTTGGAGCATTGTGAAAAAGAGGGTCTGAACCAAGGCGAGCAAAACCTTCGCATTGAAACAAGAGCGGAGACATTCGAAGGCAAGAAGGGCGTATCTTTGGTTTTGGAGGATTCTGGACCCGGTGTGCCAAAAGCGATTCGCGATAAAATATTTGAGAGCTTTTTCACGACAAAACCGCACGGTGTTGGAACAGGGCTTGGGCTTGCTATTTCTGCGAAAATCATTCGAGATCATCACGGGGTGTTTGAGGTGAATGATTCAGCTGCTCTGGGAGGAGCCAAGTTTCGCTTTTGGTTGCCGACTTCGCAGCCCATGAATACGCCAGATTAACTGCTTAAGTTGGGGGCTTGATGTCCTCAAAAGTAATGTCGGTTTCTGTGGGGTCAACCCGGTACATTTTTCGGCCTACATCCGTAGCTTCTTCCTGAATTGGTAAAACTGACTCGGTCACTTCGCCCAGAAAAATGCCCATGAAGTATTCAATGGCTTCACGAGATTCAGAAATCAGGCTGGTAAATTCCGCGCCAAATCCACGATCTGTATCACCGCCATGTTTGGTGTGGCGTACAACAGCTTCAATTTTGATAGGAAGCTCCTGCTTGTTGATGGGCAGAGTTGTAGCGATGACAATGTTTTCACCGATAGCGGGCAACGTTTTGCTTCTAATGAACATGCCGCCTGCACTGATGTTCAAAGCTTCGCCTCGATAGGCATCGTTACCAATCATGATGGCAAAAGGACGGTCTAGGTCTATACGAGTGTGCTGACGCAGTTCCAGTGTTGCTTTTGGAGTGATTTGCAGAGGATTTACCTCATAGGCCTTTTGGGGCTCTGCATAGCCTTTCAGTCGGAGTTCAGTGACCACTTTGCAATTGAATGACTTTTGCACTGCTTTAAATGTTTCACCACTGATAAGCGTCTTTCCAGTGTTGGCTTTGCCTTCAAGTCTGGCTGCAAGATTCACCGCGGGTCCAATAACGGTGTATTCGATGTACTTGTCAGAACCGAAATTACCGCAGTAGACCTCACCGGTTGCAATACCAACTCGAATGCCGAGGGTTTCTTTACCTTCTTTCGCCCATTGGCTGTTCAGACGATTCAGGGTTTGATGCATTGCTTGAGCACAAGTCACAGCTCTCATTTGGTGGTCTTGTATTTTAACGGGGTCGCCAAAAAAGGCCATGATGCCATCACCGTTGATTTTGTCGATGGTGCCGTTGTGGTCCAGAATAAGTTCTGACATCGGTCCTAGGTAACTGCGAAGAAGAACAACGATTTGCTGGTCCTCTAGCTTATTTGAGAGAGTGGTGTAGCCCACAATATCGGAGAAAAGAATGGTCATCTCGGTCCGATGGCCCTGCAGTTGGAGTGAGCGAGGATCCGTGATGAGTTTGTCTAAAACGAACGGAGAAACAAAACGCCCAAATGCTTCGCGGGTGAAACGCTCATGCTTTTCAATAACCGTCCTTCGGTAAACACCTACCAAAATATAGGTTAAGGTCATGGACAAACTGGCGGTCATCGTCTCTAAAATAACGAGTTCAGTTGTGAACAAGTAAAATCCTAGAATATTCGCGCTTATCACAAACCCTAGAGTAACAAGACCGCTGCGAAGCGTTCGCAATACAATCACACTGATGCCGACCAAAATGCTGCCTAAGAGTATCAATACAATGACGGCCCAGTTGCTTGCTTTGGTGAAAAATGAATTGGTGATTAGGTTATCAAGGCTGTTGGCGTGCGCCATCACCAAAGGAGCATTGTTGGAGTAGGGCATGGCTCCGTGTGAACCAATGGTGGATGAGGTTTGACCCACGAGAACCAATTTGCCGCTGAATACAGACCTTAAATCAAGGGCCGAAGGCTGCCCCGATTGACTGGCGGCTATGGCTTCAACCACATCACCTAAAGAAACGATGTTATTGGGTTTAACCGTTTTAAAGTTGATGGTTGCATTTCGGTTGCCATCAAGTGGAATGAGTTGAGCACCCAGTGCAGTCAGGCCTGTCACCTCCAAGCCGGCTTCTTTGGCGGCTACCAGTGTTTTATCGTGACTGTATCGAGCTAGGAACATCTGTAGCGCAAGGGATGGGATGGGTTCGTTTTGGAAAATCTGAATGGGTAATTGATGGTACCAGCCATTGGCCGCCACATTCATGCGAAGATGTGCCGGACCGTATGAGGCCTGAGCCAAATCTTCGATGGGCGGTGCTGCGCGGTAGGCGGAGAGTAAACCGGAGAATTGGTGAATATCGACGCTGGATGAGAATTGGTAGTCGCCGGGGAAAATCACTTTTTGTGCTTGAGCACTTATGGAGGCAAAGATGCTGTCGAGTTCAGGAGAGGACTGGTCTAAGAAAAGGACTTCAAAGCCTAATGCCTCCGCTCCATTTTGGAAAGCTGCTGCAACCACCGAGGCGTAGAGATTTCGGGGAATCGGCCAAGAGAATCGTTGAAGGGTGTCGTCATCGACTTCGATGATAACGATACTAGGGTCTAGGGGTTCTTGCCCTCGGATTTTATACATGGCATCGGTAGCCCAAAGCTCTGGTCGTTCCATGCCGCCTGACTTCCAGGTGTTCACAAATACGAACGCGATGGTGGTTGCGATGCCAATGGCTAGAAGTATTTGGTCTAAACGGTAATCAGTGTGTTTCATAAAATCTATTTTATTCCCGGTTCACCTATAATCGTGGCCAGCTCAGCAGGTCCACAAGTTTGCGTTGAATGTCCGGTGGACTCCCACGCCGTCCTGCACTTGCTATATTGGTTGAAAATCCTTTTTGTCGCACATTGGTCGGGCGTACCGACTTCTTTGGGCTTTTGGCTAGAGTTTGAAAGAGCAAGGAGGAGAGGTCTCGTTCCATGACCGCTGTTTTGGAATCTGCTGGTGGACCTTCTGAGGCTCGGGTTTGTGTCTTGACCAAGCCCAGGGCACTAAGCAGTCGATTGTCGTTGCGTGCCGCT
>CAZZDT010000160.1:0-7155 GCA_964652435.1 uncultured Bdellovibrionales bacterium | reverse complement strand
TTTTGTGCGCAGGCCATTTTATTGGTCTCCGCCGCCGACTGGTGAGGCGCCTGCCACGGCGAGGCACCCAGCCTGGTAGGTTGGTATGAAAAGTATAAGGATAGAGGGTTCATCATTGTGACTCTCTTTGGCGATGCAGATAATGCATCAATGAACGTTTTTGCTGATTCCCATGGTATCGAGCACCCGATTGTATTGGATAACGGTTGGAGCACGACTGTACGCTACACTGGACCGCAAATTGGTCTTCCAGCGATGACCCTCATCAAGCCAGGGCTTGAGATGGTTAAAGTCAACGGTTGGGTTTCTGAAGCTGATATTGAGGCGGTTCTTCCGCGTTAATATGGGACGCGTTGATAAGCGCGAAAAGGATACATTATGATTTCGAATGACGTGGCGAGGCTTTTTGCGCCTCTGGCACTTCTGTCTCTTCTTGTCCCGAGCGTTGTGTGGGGCCAAGACTTACCTGAAGAACCTATATACACCGAAACCGCGGGCGATGAGTCTTATGCTGCTCCTGCAGACGAGGAGGGCTTTGCTTTGCATGGCCGGTTTCGCATTGGAACAAACACCTCTGCGTTGCAGTGGTCTCAAACCAGCGATGATGAACGTCCTGCTGACCAGCAGGCGTATCCACCTGAGGCAAATTTTAGTCATGCTCCATTTGCGGGGCCCACGGGATTAAAGTTTGAAACAGAAATTTGGATAGATGAACTGGTTGCATTTGATTTAAGCATTGGTTGGGCTCGTTACAATCTGAATGTAGGTGGCGATACAGTGGCCGATGACACCTTGAGTGCCTTGGTGGGTTTTCGCGGTGGCGTTGAGATTACGGATTCCATCAGCGGTGAGTGGGGCGTCTGGTACCACCACAGTGACGCGGTTGCATTCAATTACGCTGTGGATGCAAACATCCCCAGTCGTTCGGTTGCATCCAAAAACGATTTTGTAATCGACGGCGTTCGTCTTGGATTTGCTGGAATCACGGATTTGGATTTTATGGTTCTGCGGGCAGGTATTTATGAAACCCTAGGGTTTGCTCCCGTGAATACAACTGTGGAATTGGCGGCTGACCTACCCATTTTTGAGCTTGGTCCAGAAGACAATGGGTATCCGGTTCTTCTGCGTTTAAGCTACGCAGCGGACATCCGTCATGTGTCTACTTCTGACGGCGATATCTCTCTGAACATCACCGAGATGTATCATACCCTCGGTGCTGCATTGACCATTGAGATGGATTATCTCAACGAACTCTTCTAGTCGTTCAGTCTATGTTTGACGATGTGAGGCCGTACGCTCGATAGAAGTTTTCTGCGAGCACGGCCCGCATTTCTTCACTGCTAAAGCCCGCGGTCTGCATCGCTTCGATGATTTCCCACAGATAGGCTTTCACCTTTCCCGAGCTCTGCGGACCATCTGAAGCGAAAATCGTTTGACCGACCAGACCGCGTGCTAAAGCTTGTTCGAGTACATAATGATACCGGGCTTCAGTGGCATCCACTGGTTCGCCATCGGGACCGATCTGCATCGGACCACCCAGGGCACTGATTTCCAGCCACACATTGTCGTAATTTTCCGCCAGGCTCAGTGCATGGTCGGTTGCTCTTTGGTCAACGCCGCCCACATGAGAGAGTACAAATTCAACTCGACCATTTCCATTGTCACCGCTGTAGGCATTGATAACCGATTCCAACTCAGCTGGGTCATAGTATTCTGGCTCATTGCATGCCCCGGGAAATGGAGTTGCCCCTGTGTGGAGCAATACTGGAACACCGTGGGTGGCGGCCACGTCATAAATTCCAAGATAGCGACCGTCATCAAAAGCAACGCGTTGGTGAGCGTGGGCCAGCTTGATACCAATGAAGAGGTCGGGACGCTGAACAAAGTAAGATGCTAAAACATCGAGTCGGCGGTGTGCCGTATCGCCTTCTGTGAAGTCATCGAAGTTGATGCTGGCCATTCCCCAGGACCATAAAGATCCGTCTTCTTTTTTATTGCGGGGGTCGGCAAGGATTTGCTCCAGCGCACGATTGGTCATGAAGCCGGCCGTATGATGTGTATAGGTTGCCAAGAGAACACCATGATCAACGCCGGCCCATTCGGTTTGCGCTTGGATTCCAATGTGGGGTGCCCAGGGATTACTGGTCATGGCTGATACGCCGGGAAACGACATCACAGTAAACCGTGGCAGCTGCGCCATGATGAATGACTTACCGGATTGGGTAAAGTCTCCAAATTTACCGGTGTGAAGGTGCATATCTACAACTTCAAAGGTTTCACCGTCTATTTCAACGCTGGCCTGACTGAAGGTTGGAATGCACATCGAAAGTGCAATGAGCAGTGTTAGTTTTTTCATTATGGCGCATCCATGGTGGTTGCTGCGGGGAGCATTTCGGGGGGTTCGGTTCGCACAACATAGGGTGCGTAGATGCCAACTTTCTTGGCTGTATTGTCTTCATTGTATTCAACGACAATACCTTCGGCGTAGAACGAAAAGCCCAGGGTTTCATCGGTAGATACTCCAAGCACACTTTCAACTTGAGATTTCTCCATGCCTGGAATGACATCGCCGCTGAACCCAGTATCCGTGACTGTATTCATGGCAAGTGCGATGGCTGTGTCGTCGATTCCAAACTGAAGAGGTGAGGAGAAATTGATTTCTAGACCAAGAGCGTTCCAGGTGCCGAGAATCATGCGGTTGTATCCGCGAGCCGTGTCGGCTTCTCCTAGTGCTGCTTTTATTTGGGCGTAGGTTTGTCCAAGTTCGGCAGCTCCGATGCTTTTGCCCGCGACAATCTCGAGGTCCGACTCAGCTTCGTCGGGCGTGGTTTCTGGCTCGGGTGATGTTGTGTTTGTTTCATCACCGGTGGTGTCGGTTTCTTGTGCTGGTTCTGGGCTGGTTTCAACGGCTTTATCTCCGCAGCCAGACAGCGCTACAAAAACAATACTCAGAATCAGAAGATACGGCTTGAATGGCATGGTAACCCCTTCGATGTTATCTACTTGCGGGTCGATATATGCGGTTATCCACTGATTCGTCAACGTAGAAATGCTTAAGCACTCATTATTTGATGGTCAGTGGGTGGGTGATGAGGCCGGGGGCGAGACAAAAAAAAACGCCCGGGGCTTTTTACGGCTCCGGGCGTTTTCGAATTTAGCTTACTGCTAAGCGATCAGATTACTGAGGGCAGTTCTGAACGTTCATCGCGAAAGTGATGCAAGTGTTGTCAGCTTGGCATGTAGACATGAAGCCAGTTACACAACCACTTTGCTGATTGCTAGCAACGCCGTTGAAGCAAGTTTCGCAAGCGCTTCCTGGAGTCATTTGCTGTGGGTCAGCACATGCGTCAGTACACTCAGCTTGGCACTCGTTCGCGCAAAGACAGTTTTGAACCAAAGCACCTACGTATGCTTGGTATCCAGCCATGTCAGCTTGAGCGAAACACTCAAAGCAAGCGTCGCCTGAACCAGCTTGAGTACAGTCTGTAGAGTTTCCGCCACCAGTTCCGCCGATGTCAGTGTTGTTGTCGGTTCCGCCAGCGTCAGTGTTGTTGTCGGTAGTTCCGGTGTCAGTTGCATCAGTTCCGTCAGTTGCATCTGTTCCGTTTGTTTCAGAAGTATCTGCGCCAGTGTCAGTGCCTTCTTTTGGAGTGTCGTCGCCGCCACAGCCAGTGAAAAGACCAAGAGCAGCAATCAGCGCAACTACGATAATACCGTTGAATTTCATTTTGAATCCCCTTCATTTTGATTCGAAAGTGGGCCTCTTTAGGGGCCGGGTTTGGGCTAGATGTCGCCGAGGCATATGGGGAAATTCAGGATCTCGCAAGTTAGAATTGAGGAGTCTTACGGATTTTTACCCCAGTTTCCGCCAAAATTGTGGCGCTCAGTGTATCTCGATTGTGAAATTTTGTTGATAAGGGTATTTCTAGTGCATGAGGTATGAAGGCGCGATCTTTAGACCGCCCAGTGAGGCGGACAGTTACATCCTTCAGGCAACCATTGGTTGCTCCTGGAATCGTTGTACCTACTGCGACATGTACCGCGCCAAGCAGTTTCGTGTACGAGCGTTGGATGAATCCATCCAAGACTTAAATGAGGCAGCTCGGCGTTATGGTCACGTGGCCGAAAAAGTTTTTGTGGGTGACGGGGATGCATTGGTACTTCCCACGTCCCATTGGTTGTCCTTGCTGGAAACTGCCCAGGATGGATTTCCCAAGCTTCGCCGTGTGTCTTGCTATGCGATGGCGCGCAACGTTTTAGAGAAGACTGATGAAGAGCTTAAAGCACTGTGTGATGCTGGATTAAAGCAGCTTTATATTGGTCCTGAGTCAGGGAACAACCAAACACTGAAGAAGATTGCGAAGGGCGATGATTTTGATGCTCACGTGGAAGCTGCGCAAAAAGCACACCGTGCAGGTATGAAGATTTCAGTCATTGCACTTCTGGGGATTGGTGGCGAGGCTCCGCAAGAGCATGCACGAGATACGGCACGTTTGGTTTCGGCAATGGACCCAGAGTTTTTCTCAGCGCTTACGGTAACCGTTGTGCCCGGAACTCCGTTGGCCAAACAAGAGGCTCGCGGAAAGTTTAGCGTCCCCGATGTGCCGGATTTACTTCGAGAGTTGCGGACGATGGTGGACGAAGCAAGACCCACCCGGGCTTTATTTCGAACGAACCATGCTTCAAACTATCTACCTTTGGCTGGTGAACTGCCTAAGGATAGGGAGCGCATTGTTGCCGTGATTGATGCAGCGCTGCGCGGTGATATTCCGCTTCGCTCAGAACGTTCGCGTGGCCTTTGACTCTTCATCTAAAATTCTTCTTTATCCCTTTTTGAGACTGGTTTCATCGTTCCTGGGTCAGTATTGCCTTCTCCTAAGCTGAATCTTATGGTGTGCTCTCAATCGATTGAGAGGCAGCATGAGCGAGCAAAATAAAGCATCAGAAAATCAATTGGAGCGTTCTCTTGGACCCTTGATGATATGGGGACTTGGAGTTGGCTACGTTATCTCCGGTGAGTACTTTGGATGGAACTTAGGCCTTGAGCACGGTGGTCCATACGGGATGCTGGTGGCTACGGCGATTGTCACTGTGATGTATGTTGCTTTTGTCCTGAGTTATGCAGAAGTTGCTTGTGCAATACCCCGAGCGGGTGGTGTTTTTGTGTACGCAGATAGAGCCTACGGAAAGGATGTAGGCTTTCTAGCCGGGGTGGCTCAATTGATTGAGTTTGTTTTTGCCCCACCGGCTATCGCGTTTGCCATTGGAGCTTATTTCCAAAATTATGTTCCCGGGGTGCCAATTCTGGCTCTCGCAGTTGGTGCCTATATTGTATTCACTGGTTTGAACATATGGGGTGTAAAGCACTCGGCGATATTTGAATTGGTCATCACGGTGCTTGCGGTGGGGGAGTTGTTGATCTTCACGGGAGTGACTCTGCCGCATTTTGAATGGGCTACTTTCTCATCGAATCCACTGCCGAACGGTTGGAGCGGAGTATTTCCCGCTATCCCATTTGCGATTTGGTTTTATTTAGCGATTGAAGGGGTAGCGAATATTGCGGAAGAGGCTAAAGACCCTCAGCGCAATATTTCGCGCGGTTTTATTTATGCCATGGGTACTCTGGTCACATTGGCACTTTTGGTTTTCTTCTCTTCGGTTGGTGTAGCTGGCTGGGAAGCTGTGGTTTTTGACCCAGTGACGGGAGAACCTTCCGACAGTCCACTGCCGTTGGCATTGGCAAAAGTTGTTGGCAATAATCATTTTCTCTACCATCTTTTGATTACGGTGGGGCTTTTCGGATTGATTGCATCCTTTCACGGGATTTTACTGGTTGCGGGTCGAGCGACTTTTGAATTTGGTCGGGTGGGGTATTTACCTAAAGCCTTAGGCAAGACTCTTCCCAATCGTAAGACTCCGGCAGCGGCGCTCTTGGCCAATATGGTTGTTGGTTTTTTGGCTTTGGCAACGGGGCGTACTGGAGACATTATTACGCTGGCTGCTTTTGGCGCATTGATGCTCTACATGCTCTCGATGCTCAGTCTTTTTAAATTGCGTGAGGTGGAACCAGATCTTGAGCGGCCTTATCGGGCGCCGCTGTATCCGGTGCTACCAGGCTTGGCCTTTGTTTTAGCTGCATTCTGCTTCGTCGCGATGATGGTATACAACCTTGAAGTAGGAATTGTATTTGTGGCCATCTTCTTGGGCAGCTGGATGGCTTTTCGCATTATGGGACAAGAAGAGGCGTAGGTTAAAGGCCGGCTAAGTTCTCAATGTGCTCAATGATGAGCTGAGCTTCTGCATCAGAAAGCTCGGCTTCACTGCGGGCTGGCATGTAGTCGCTGCGCTTAAGGTAGTCCGTTCCTCCCGCGCCCCGGCGGATGATATCGAGAACCAGGGAAGGGGTGGTGATATCGTTGGTGATGTCTTTACGAACCGCACCCCCGGTTCCCTCGATGCCATGGCAATGCTGACAAAAGACCGCGTAAAGACCCGCGCCGGTGGTTGGGCGCTCGAAACTTGTCAGCCATTCAAAGATTTCATCGAGTTGTGTCTCCGAGAGTGAATCTTCCGTGAACTGCGGCATACGCCGTCCGGGGGAAAGGCGCCCATTGCGGATGACCCATTGGGCGTAGTCTTCTTTGGGAAATCGCAGTTGAGGACCGTCGGGGGTACCAGCTGCTTCAGCTCCATGGCAGCCGCGGCAGTAGGTATAGTAGTATTCTGTTCCGCTTTTCTCAGCGGGCTCGGTAGGTTCTGGATCCGTAGGCGGGTCTGGTTCGGTGACTACATTGCCGGTGTTGGCATCGCCATCAGATGGCTCACTTCCACACGCCAGCAGTAGAGTAAATACGAGCAGGAGAGCCAGTTTCACGAGCCTAGAAATTACGCCTGAAGTCATCAATGAATCCACATTCTGGTTGAGCCCTAAGGGCATACCACATGCCCCTTGTTTGTAAATGGCGGCCGGTTTTGGGCTTGGATGGGCGCTTTTGCGCCCGATTGGCCGTATTTTCGATCAAAAACGAACAGGTTTAACTGTATGATTTTATTGGATTTAAAGTCTGTCGGTGACCAGATGCGTCAAATATCAAGAAGGGTCTAATAAAAATCTAACCGAGATGTAGGACAAATGGGTACACCCTACAACGCTCA
>CAZZDT010000159.1:0-7161 GCA_964652435.1 uncultured Bdellovibrionales bacterium | reverse complement strand
AAATTGGTTCTCCTAAAATCGTGAACTTATCAAGGGACCTGCAACTCATTGCTGCATCAACAAAACTTGAAACTGTTTCGAATGTTATCGAAGAGCTGAGAGAAACCTGCCAAGAACTTTCAGAGGCATGTCAGCAACTGGAAGCCTAATTTATCTTTTAATCGGTGAGTAAAGCTTTGAGAGCTTCATGAGATACATCGAGACGCTTGCTTAATTCTTCCCACTGCTCACTGGCCCCATCAACCGTTCCGCTCTCACCCATTTTTTCAAGGGCCGAAGCAACTTCTGCCACTCGAGCAGCCCCAATTGAACTGCTGGCACTCTTCAACGAGTGAGCCGATTCCTCGAGTGCTTTCGTGTCACCATTGTCAATGCTGTCCTTGATTAATCCCAAGATACGCTTGGAGTCTTCCTCAAAAACACCAACTAGGTTTGAAAAAAAACCAGGTTTCTTAATCCGCTGCAGCACACCGACAATGGACATATCTAGCGTTTCATCGGACATCTTTCATGATTCTTTCTTCTAATGGGTCAATGTAAACCATCAAGTGGCACTGGCCATAGCCTCGGCCAAAGTATCAAAAACCTGAACACCATTGGCATCTTCTTCTGCTTGAATCGCGGCCTTTACATCGTCCCCACCAACGATTCTTGCTTCTAAACCCAACTCTGAACAACATTGCAAGGAAACAGAAACCAACATCGTCATCAAACTAGAGGTGGGTAGATTCGTGTAATCGATGGTTACGTCATCAAAACAATCGGATGCCAATTGCTCGATAGCTTCACCGATCAACTCAGCCATTCGGGAGTAATACTCTTCGTACTCACCTTTACCCCGGCCTGGTTTAGCCTGAAGTAAGTTTTCATCGATCATTAAGATCTCATCAAAAGACTCGGGCGCATCGCTGTTGATGAGAACCAAATCTTCAATTTGAGACTGCTGAAATGGTTTAACAATGTAGCCATCAAAGCCCGCGGTAAACGCTTCATTCATGGGGTCAGCAACATTGCGTAGATACATAGCCAAATAACGGGCATTCGGCAGAAGTGTCTTGATTCTACCGGCTAACTCCAAACTGTCTTCTTCTGGGATAATCATATCGATGATGACAGTTTTAAACTTAAAGTCGTGGCAAAGCTGAATAGCTTCTTCAGAGCTAACACAGGTTTTAAATTCCATTCGCTCTGGAATAAAGGTCGCAAACTTATCGGCAACTTTTTGGCTATCGTCTACAAGAAGAACGTCGACAACTTTAACCTCTTCTTCTTCACCCTTTTCTCCAGGGCTAAAATTATCTCCCAAGACCTTACCTACCTTCATGGTAAGCTCATCGGTCTTCACAGGTTTCACAATGTAGTCCGTGAGATTGTGCTGCATACACCGCGCAATGACGGACGTCTCTGTTTTGGAAGTTAATAGAATGACAGGTACATCATTGTCGGCGGCTCGCAACGTGGCCAACATGGTGGGTCCATCCATCACCGGCATCATGACATCAAGTAGGATCAAATCAACGGGCGCCTCAGCCAGAAGCTCCATTGCCTGCTTCCCATTCTCGGCCTCCACAGTCTCATAGCCTGCTTCGCCAAGTGACGCGGTGATGATCGACCGTACCAAACGGCTGTCATCCACTGTCATGATGCGTGCCATAACGGCTGCTCTCCCCCATCCTAAACGAGTATCGTCACCTTCGTGTGCCTCCACGAAGGCCAACCTTCCAGAATCAAACCGGAAGGCACTCAACTAAAGAATAATCGTAAAAAGCAGGTCAATTCAAAGCCAACGGTCTGAATAGTCAGCCACATTCACCAAAATATGCCTCGCCAATACTAGAAAGCCAGCAAAGCCTAATGATATCAGACACATGGGAGCCATCCGCTTGGTCAAACATCGCCGATCGGCAAGTATCGGTGGCAGAAGATTCTGGACCGTAAGGGCCACTGGGCCTAAACTCATAGCTATAATGGCAGCACAAAGAAAACCGACTTCCGAACTTCAGAACCTCGTTGAAACCACCGTGGACCTACCCGTGGTTCCAATGGTTGCAAGCCGAGTCATTGACGAAGTAGCCAATAGCCAAAGTACTGCAGACACACTTGCGAGCATCATTGGCCAAGACCAAGCATTGCTTGGCCGAATCTTACGCATTGCCAATAGCCCTTTTTATCGAGGGCGCATTCCAACCAGTACGCTTCAGGCCGCCATCGTCCGACTGGGTCCAGCATTGGTTCGAGACCTCGTGATCTCTTTATCCACTCAATCACTCTTTAAAGAGTTCGATACCCTTGAGCAGGAAATGTGGAACCATAGCTTGGCTGCTGGATTCGGCGCGCAACTGGTAGCCGCCGAAGCCCACGTCGCAAACCCAGACGAAGCTTTTGTTGCGGGCCTCATGCATGATGTTGGTAAGACAATTCTACTCAATCACAATCCTCACTACGCCGATCTCTTGCGACAAGCCAATGCTGATCAAAAGTTTCACCACGAAGCCGAAAATGAAGCTTACGGCTTTGACCATGCCGATGTGGGTGGCGTCCTTATGAATAAATGGGATCTTGCCGACTCACTCGTTGAAAGCGTTCGCTTCCATCACCGCATCAACGACCTTGAACAAGCACCTGAGAGTGCCCGAAGTCTCATCTGTGTTGTAGCAGTAGCCGACGCGCTGTCTTACAGCCTCGGGCTATCTATTGAAGGTGTGGTCAGAGAATTTAAACTGGAAGAAAATCCAGCGGCCAGAATCTTAGGCCTCACGGAAGATAAAATAGAAACTCTCAAAGAAAAACTGAGAGAAACCTATGACGCCAACCATGAACTTATGGGCGGCGCCAACTAAGCCTCATTACTTTTTCTTTTTCTTGACCAAAGAAACCTTAGCAACCGGCTTTGGTGCCATTCTAATACCGCGAGCGGTCACAGCCGTCAGTTCCAGTTCACTAAGCTTAAACTTAGCCCCCTTCACGCGCTGACGTGCGGCTGGTTTAAATTCTAAATCCACCGTTTCTTTACGGTCGCCCTCAAGCAACAAATCAAGGCGACCCTTGGCGTCTTTGACCAAGCGATACTGCTTGTTTCGAATGAACTTGTGGATGTGGATACGCTTGGCGTAAGCAATCTTCTTCGCATCGCGATACACAACAGTGAAGTGAACTCCCTCCTCGGGATTGAACACCTCACAATAGAGAATCTTACCAGGTAAGAGCACTTTCTCCTGTGGTGTCATAATGCTGTATGTACCATCTGCACAAACAACCAACACAACATCGTACTCACTTACCGTCAACTGAAGGTCTTTGCCCTTCACATTGGAGCCAAAGAAGCCCGACTTCTTATCGTAATTCAGTTTAATGTTTTGGCTAGCAACTGCACGCTTATCCACACTCTCAAAGCCCATGACCTTGGTGCGACGCTTATACTGCTTGCCGTAGCGCTCCAGAATGTCTTCCAGATAAGTAATGGTTGTCTTGGTGAGATTACGAAGCTTCGACTTCAAAGCTTTGATTGCATCCAAAACATCACCGACATCTTTACGATGCTTGTTAATATCAAATGCAGAGATTCGTCGAATCGGTAAAGCCAACAATCGCTTCACATCGTCATCGTCCATTTCACGGATAAACTTCTTCTTGTAAGGAGCCATCCCTTTATAAACGGTGTCTTTCAAACCCTTTTCAGATTTTACTTTTTCGAGGTCTTTGTAGACCTTTTTCTCAATAAAAATCTGCTCAAGGGTCATCCAGTGATGCTTATCTTCAAGCTTTCCAAGCTCATATTTAAGCTCGGCCCGAATCTGCTCTTTGAGCTGATTGGTGAGATAGCGCAGTAAATCGTTCACGCTCCAAACAACAGGACGTCTATCTTCTATGGCAATGATATTTGAAGAAATAGAGACTTCGCAGTCGGTGTAGGCATAGAGCTGCTGGATGACATCCTCAGCGTAAATACCGCGAGGAAGAATCAATTCAATCTCAACTTTGTCGGTTGTGAAATCGTTAATCGTTGAAATTTTAACCTTGTTCTTTTGTACCGCTGACTCAATCGAGGCAATCAAGCTCTCAGTGGTTGTGGAATAAGGAATTTCTCGAATAACAATTCGCTTCTCGCCATCTGACTCGAGCTTCGCACGAACCTTCACCTTACCGCGGCCGAGGTCATACTCGCTCACATCAACAATACCGCCATGCTGAAAATCCGGCAGGATGCGAAATGGCTTGCCTTGAAGAATCTTGATTTGCCCACGCAAAAGTTCACAGAAGTTATGTGGCAATACCTTAGTAGCCATACCTACCGCGATGCCTTCAATGCCGAGCATCAAAACAATCGGCAATTTCGCAGGAAGAAAAACAGGTTCTTTGCGACGGCCATCGTAGCTGTTTTCCCACGTCGTCAACGCTTTATTAAAGACAGTCTCGCGAGCTAAAGGCGTTAATCGGCATTCGATGTATCGAGGAGCTGCAGCAGAGTGTCCGGTAATAACGTTACCAAAGTTTCCCTGCTTCTCGATGAAATACTCTTTGTTGGCCAAAACAACCAAAGCATTGGCAATGGAAGCATCACCATGGGGGTGTAGCTTCATGGATTCACCAATGACATTGGCAACCTTATGAAACTTCCCATCATCCATGGAAAACAAGGTATGTAGAATACGGCGTTGAACAGGCTTACAGCCGTCACGCACATCTGGAATAGCGCGGTCCACGACAACGTAGCTCGCATACTCCAAAAAGTTCTGTTGCATAATGGGTTCGAGATAACTCATGACTACACCAAATCCGTAATGAGGTTTTCTACAATAAACTCACGGCGTGCCGGAGTGTTCTTGCCCATGTAAAAATCAAGGGTTTGATTGATTTCACTCAAATTGTGGACCGCAACGGGAACCAATCGCATTTCACCAGAAATAAACTGCTTGAACTCCCCAGGACTGATTTCACCCAATCCCTTAAACCGGGTAATTTCCGGCGCAGTGATTTTCTCCATCACTTCATCACGCTCGGCCTCACTGTAGCAGTAGTGCGTTTCCTTCTTGTTACGCACTCTAAAGAGCGGCGTCTCAAGAATATAGACGTGCCCGTGAGTGACCAATTCTTCGAAATATCGAAGAAAATAGGTAAGCAAGAGATTACGAATGTGCATGCCATCAACATCGGCATCTGTTGCGATCACAACCTTGTTATAGCGAAGGCCATCCAAGCCATCTTCAATCCCAAGCGCACGCATGATGTTGTAGAGTTCTTCATTCTTATAAATGGCATCGCGCTTCTGACCGTAACAGTTCAGCGGCTTACCCTTGAGAGCAAAAATAGCCTGGGTATAAACATCTCGCGATTGAACCATCGCGCCACCGGCAGAATCACCCTCTGTAAGAAAGATCATCGTTTCGTCGCCGCGCTTGTCTTTACTTACATTGTAATGCTGCTTGCAATCCGTAAGTTTAGGAATGCGAATGGCAACCTTCTTCGCTCTCTCCTTGGCTTGCTTTTTAACTGAGGCGAGCTCTTTTCGCAGTTTTTCATTCTGCTTAATTTTCTCAACGAGCTGAGTTGCGATTTCTTCATTTTGGTGAAGCCAACGAACAACTTCATCTTTTACCAATGGAACAACCCAAGACCGGACATCGGTGGAACCCAGCTTGTTCTTTGTTTGGCTTTCGAAAACAGGGTCCTGCAACTTGATTGCAACGGCTCCCAGCATTCCCTCACGAACATCCTCGCCCGCAAAGCTCTTGCCCGCATACTCGTTTACACCTTTGAGCACACCCTCACGAAATGCACTTTGATGTGTGCCACCGTCGTTTGTGTATTGTCCGTTCACAAAACTGAAATAATTCTCGCCGTAATTTCCTGTATGCGTGAAAGCGAACTCAATCCGCTCGCCCTTGTGGCGAACAATGTCGTAAAGCGGAACAGTCTCTCCAAGTTCATAACCAAGCAAATCTTGGAGACCAGCACGACTCTTAAATGTTTTACCATTGTAACTGAGCGCAAGGCCGGCATTTAGGAATGAATAATACTGAAGCCGGCGCTCAATAAATTCTTCATCCCACTTATATTTTTTGAAAATCTCACGGTCAGGGGTGAAGGAAATATAAGTTCCGTTCTCTTCCGAGTTTTGCTTGCCCTTCTTCTTTTTCTTGAGCTTACCCTGAGCAAACTCTGCTCGCATGTATTGGCCATTGCGATAACTGATGACTTCAAAATAGCTCGATAGAGCATTAACGGCTTTTGTACCGACACCGTTGAGTCCTACGGAAAACTGAAAGACATCGTCGTTGTACTTACCGCCAGTATTGATTTGGCTCACACAATCAATGACCTTTCCAAGGGGAATCCCACGGCCATAATCGCGTACCGAAATGGTTTCATCTTCTAGCGTGATTTCAACGCTTTTACCCTCGCCCATGATGAACTCATCAATGGAGTTGTCCACCACTTCCTTAAGCATGACATAAACGCCGTCTAGAGGATGGCTGCCGTCACCGATCCGCCCAATATACATACCCGTCCGCAGACGAATATGCTCTAGAGCATCAAGGGTTTGGATTGCCTTTTCATCGTACGCTACAGCTTTTTTAGCCATTTAAGTCCTCTCAAGCACAACTTCTAAGAGCCCGTGTAACACATGGGTCCGATACAAAAACAAGGCCCAGAGCATTTTTAAGTGCTTTTAACCTCGATCCTGAAGCGGAAGATATTCAATTTTAATCGATGGCCGCTTGATTTACGCTTTATCGAGCGTTAGTACAAGCATTGAATGATCTCGCCTTCCGGCCACCTGGAGTTACCAAAACATGGCAAGTAAGCGCGCAGTCCTAGAGACGCTGAAAGTTAAAGAACTAGTCCTTCTCGCTGATAAATTTGATATCCAGCTTGAGAACCGTCGCAAGAAAGACGATGTCGTTGCGTCTCTTGCCAAATCACGCAAAACCCCCATTGGCGAGTTGCTTCAAGCACTTCCGCTGGCCACACTTAAAGCCTCCTGCTCAACCTTGGCCATTGAAGGCAAAGGTCGCAGCAAGGCTGATTTTGTTGCACTTCTAACGGGTCCCGCACCGAAGAAGAAAGCTGCGGCAAAGCCAAAGGCTGAAAAAGCACCAGCGAAAAAGAAAGCTGCGGCAAAGCCAAAGGCTGAAAAAGCACCAGCGAAAAAGAAAGCTG
>CAZZDT010000158.1:0-7162 GCA_964652435.1 uncultured Bdellovibrionales bacterium | reverse complement strand
GCCGCCCCAGTCGCCATTGCAGTCTTGTTCGCAGGCATCTCGGGCAGTGGTTCCGCCGGTGCATCGACCACATTGGTCAACGATGGCTGAGCCGCCATAAACGCCGGCGCAATCTTGGGTACAGGCGGTGTTGCCGGTGTTGCCCCCAACACAGTTGTTGCAGTTATCGATAAACGCGCTACCCGCGGCTACACCCGAGCAATCTTGCCCGCATGGTAATTGGCCGGTGGTACCCGAGACGCAAAGTCCACATGTGTCCAGGTAGGCAGTGCCTCCATAAATACCGGCACAGTCGGGATCGCACGCCGTTTGGCCGGTGGTGCCACCAACGCATGTTGAACACTGATCCGTAAACGCTGAACCGTCCCAAACTCCGGCGCAATCCTGAGCACATGTTTGGTTGTTGTTGGCTGTATTGGAATCGCAGACACCGCATTCGTCGACGACGGCAGGTCCTGCCCATACACCAGAACAGTCACGATCACAGGTGGTATTGTTGTTAGCTGTATTGGTGTCGCAAATGGCGCAATCATCAATGGTTGCAAATCCACCCCAATTACCCAGGCAGTCTTGGGAGCAGGGTAGGAGACCGGTGTTACCAAGAACACAGTCACCGCAATTGTCAGTGGTGCCGGTTCCACCCCAAACGTTGTTGCAGTCTTGGGTACATGCAACGAGTCCAGTGGTGCCACCAACGCAACCACCACAGTTGGGATCTTCTTCAGCTGTTCCATCAAGCACGCCAGCACAGTCTGCATTACAAGCGATGAGTCCTGTATTGCCGCCCACGCAAGCGCCGCAGATATCCAGCGTTGCGGAGCCGCCCCAAATACCAGCACAGTCGGCGGCGCACTGAGCAAGGCCGGTATTACCCGCTACGCATTGGTTACAGCCATCGATATACGCGGTTCCGCCCCAATCGCTGTTGCAGTCCTGGAAGCAAGTCGTGTTGTCGTTTCCAGCGTTTGTGTCGCAAACTCCACAGCCATCGGCATATGCCAATCCGCCATAAACACCTGCGCAATCGGGGTCGCAACTTGAGTTGTTATTGTTGGGATCGGTATCGCAAACACCACAGTCGTCTTCAGTAGCAATTCCGCCCCAGATGCCTTCACAGTCTTGTGAGCAGGTCAGGTTGTCGTTGGTGTTGTCATCGTCACAAACGCCACAGGAATCTTCGTAAGCGATGCCGCCCCAAAGTCCTTCGCAGTCTTGGACGCACGCTGCCACTCCAGTACTCCCGCCGGAGCAGATGCCACAGAAGTCAATCGTCGCCGTTCCGCCCCATTCATCATGACAGTCCATGGTGCAGGGGAGTTGACCGGTGGTTCCGGAGACACAGCTGCCGCAGTTATCGGTATATGCGGTACCGCCGACCACACCAGCACAGTCTTCGGTGCACGGAGTGAGTCCATTCGAATCGGAGATACATTGGCCACATGAATCAACATAGGCCGTTCCGCCCCAAGTACCAGAGCAGTCTTGGGCGCAGTCCGTAAGCCCAGTGTTGCCACCGACGCAGCGGGAACAATTATCAGGGTAGGCAAATCCGCCCCAGTCGTCGTTACAGTCCTGAGCGCAGGTCGTGTTGTCATTGACTGGGTTGTTGTCGCAAACACCGCACCCATCGACATAACTGGTGCCACTGTATACGCCAGCACAGTCTTGGTCACAGGTCGTGTTGTCGTTGGCGGGGTTGGTATCACAAACGCCGCATTCATCGGTGCTGGCGGTTCCACCCCAGACATCGAGACAGTCTTTGGTGCATTGTGTATTGTCGTTGGCAGGGTTGTCATCGCAAACGCCACAATCATCTCGGGTCGCGGTTCCGTTCCAAGTTCCAGCGCAATCTTGGAAGCAAGGATTCGCACCGGTGCTGCCGCCGACACAGTTTCCGCATTGGTCTTCAAAGGCTTGTCCGCCCAAAACGCCATTACAATCGATCACACAAGCGGCGAGCCCTGTGGCACCTCCCACGCAATCTCCACACGCATCGATGCTCGCTGCACCACCAACATCGCCGTTACAGTCCGGTCCGCACGCAACTTGCCCAGTCGTGCCACCGACGCAGCGATTACAAGCGTCGGTGGTGGCTGAACCACCCCAGTTGCCTTCGCAGTCTCGGGTACAGGCTGTTAGCCCAGTCGTTCCGCCTACGCAGCCACCGCAATTCGGGTCGATGAATGCTTCTCCCAGCCATACGCCTTGGCAATCTTGGATACAGGTTGTGTTGTCGTTGGATGGGATATTGTCGCACCAGCCGCAGTCATCGACGTAACTATCGCCAAGCGGGATCCCGGCGCAGTCTGCGTCACAGGTCGTATTGTCGTTGCTTGGGTCGTTGTCACAGACGCCGCACTGGTCGATGGTGGCCGTACCGGCCCAGACGCCGGAGCAGTCTTGCTCACAGACTCGTCCATCGGGAAGCAGGGTGTTGTCATTGCTGGGGTCGTCGTCACAAACGCCGCATAAATCTTCGTATGCTGTTCCATTGTTAACGCCAGCACAATCGAGTTCGGGGCAATCGTTGCCCGGGTTGGCATCACAGGTGCCGCAAGAATCTTCATACGCATCACCATTCCAAACCCCGGCGCAATCTTGTTCGCAAACGGAGCCATCTGGGTTCACAGTGTCGTCGTTGGACGGGTCGGCATCACAAATGCCGCAGTTGTCGGTATAGGCTTCGCCGCCGAAGACGCCGGCGCAATCTTCACGGCAGGGTTCAAGGCCGGTCTCACCCTCAACACACTCGCCGCAGTTATCGAGGTAAGCGGTGCCGCCGGGAACTTCATCGCAATCCAGTTCGCAGGGAGGAATACCGGTGGTGCCGCCGGTGCATTGTCCGCATGGGTCGTAGCTTGCGTTGCCGCCAACCACACCGGCGCAGTCGCGGTCGTTCGTATCTTGGCATTCTTCGGTATTGGCCAATGCGGGATCATCGCAGTCGGTACCGGGCGCTTCGCTTTCAGAGCAGGCGGAGCCGAACATCAAGAGCAGGGCGATACTCGAGATTCGTAATATTTGACCTACGGGTCGATTGGCATTGAACACGGCAGAAAATTGCATGTGTTACCTTATCCTACATTTCCGCACAGGGCGCATTCGTTGCGTTGGCGGCTTAGCAAACATTATAGCGCAATCGAATGTCTACGCCATCTTGACTATGCGTTGAATTATGTCAGGATTTACCCGGGGTGTGGAAGGGCAATTCGATCGGTAACTGCCACAAAGACTGTGGAAGATCGACGATTGAGGTTGTCCGGGGTGACGGATTGACCTTCTCGAGGATGAATTAGTGTGAAACACATTCAAAATGCTGCTAAAAATAGAAGGGTCCTGGAGCACGCCTTGAAAAATATGAGTTCAATTTCGTTAGACAAATTCGCAGTGGCCGTACTGCTGTGTTTCATCTCGGCCTGCGGATTAGAATCCGAACGCCCAGCTCTTGAATCCGGCGTGAAGCAAAACAGCTACGCCGAGGTCACTCACGCCGCTGGTACCCTGTGTTCCGAATTGAGCGGTTCAACCGAAGTACCTGTTGAAGGCGTGAATTGCTTAGTGGTGAACGAACCGCCTACGCCAAACTCTGAAGCCTGTGTGGATGGTCTGTGCTGCAACACCGCCTGCGATGGTGTTTGTCAGGCATGTGATTTGCCTGGACCCAATGGAGAAACTGCCGGCTACTTAGGATACTGCACCGATATCGGTGGCGCAGGAGCAGGCGAGGGCGTTGAGGATGCAACGCCGCGATTTGGACCTCCCTGCGGAGCCGATGCTCGATGCGACAATGGAAACAGTATTGGAGACTCCCTTTGCCGGGGTGTGAATGGATGTGTGGGCGGCGATGTTCAGGACTGCGGTCTTTATGCGTGTGTCGAAGGAGTAGACGCTGAGGATGCCAGTCCGACTGCTGACTGTAACACCGATTGCAGTGTCGATGCGGATTGTAATGTTGCGGAGGGAGCTTGGTGTTACACGCCTGAATCGGTTTGTACCAATTTGGCACGTGTGGGTGACCCGTGTACGAATGCAGCGCAATGTGCGTCCAGTGCCTGTGTAGATGGCATTTGTTGTGCGACCCCCTGTGAGGGAACGTGTTATTCCTGCAACACTGATTATACAGGTGTAGCCAATGGACAGTGTTCGGTGGTTGAAGTTGATAAAGACCCCGGTAACGATTGTTCAGACCAAGGCGCGGCTTCTTGCGGTCTCACCGGTGATTGCGATGGAGCCGGCGCTTGTAAATTTTACGACAATGGAACGGTTTGCTCTGCGGCTATTTGTACCGAAGGGGATGCCCAAGGCAACTCAACCTGTATCGCTCAGACTTGCGTGGCTCCAACCCCGGTCGATTGCTTACTTTACGCCTGTGAGAATGCCACCTGCAATGACAGCTGTGTAGACGATGGTGACTGTAATACCGATGCGGGAGCGCGATGTTATGGTGGCGTATGTACCGATTTACTCCTAGACGGTGAAGCTTGTACCCAGGGAACTCAATGTGCTTCCACCCATTGCATTGATGGCGTTTGCTGCGACACAGCGTGTGACGGTCTTTGCCAGGGTTGTGTTCAAAGTGCCACTGGCTTTGGAGATGGTATCTGCAGCAATGTTCTAGACGGGCAAGACTTACGAAACGTTTGTGCGGATGAAGGGGCAGCTACTTGCGGCCAAGATGGAGCCTGTAACGGCAACGGTGCATGCAGACTTTACGAGAACGGTGTCATTTGTGCTGAGGAAACTTGCTCCAATGGAGATCGCCTGCCTGAATCAGCTTGCTTGAACCAAACCTGCACGCCGCCACAAACAGTGGATTGTGGGGCTTACGCTTGCGTTGATGCTGCTTGTAATACCACTTGTACCCAAGACTCTGATTGTGCGGTTTCCGAGGGTGGTTGGTGCTACGTGCCTCTCTCGATGTGTTCTACTCTGAAACACAACGGAGATGCCTGTACAGCAAATGCTGAATGTGCCTCCAATTTCTGTGTGGATGGTGTTTGTTGTGACGGTGCGTGCGGTGGCTCCTGTGAAAGCTGCGTTGAAGATTATACCGGGCAGGCCGACGGTGTTTGCGGTTTTGTTTTAGCGGGCAGCGACCCAGGAAACGATTGTACAACGGAAGGCGTCTTTACCTGTGGTCAGAATGGTTTTTGCGATGGCAGCGGTGGATGCCAAGCTTATCCTGATTCCACGGTTTGTGGTGCTGCCGTCTGTGTTGGCGGCGACTCTCGAGATGCATCAACTTGCCAGGGCGGGACTTGCGTGGTTCCAACGCCAGATGATTGCGAACTCTATGCCTGCCGAACGGCCGAGTGTTTGGACTCTTGCATCAACAACGGGGATTGCAATTGGCAAGAGTCCGCATATTGCTACACGGCTTCTAATATCTGTACTGACCTGACCAACGATGGCGGGGCGTGTACCGACGGGACGCAATGTGCTTCCGGGTTTTGTGTAGATGGTGTGTGTTGTGAGAACTCCTGTACCAGCACCTGCCAAGCTTGCATCAGCTCTGCGACGGGATGGGCAAATGGTAAGTGTCGCAATGTTCTGAATGGCCAAGACCCACGAAATGTTTGCTCCGACCAAGGGTCTGCCTCGTGCGGTACCGATGGGGTGTGTGATGGAACGGGGAGCTGCCGCATCTATGCCGATGGTACCACCTGTGCTGGACCACAGTGCAGCGGCAATGACGTATACGGCGACTCTGCATGTTTGACCGGCTCTTGTACGCTGCCTGAGATTACAGAGTGTGGAACATATGGCTGTGACAACGGAGCTTGTTTGACCAGTTGTACAACCGATGCCCAGTGCGACCAAGCCAACGGTGCTTGGTGTAACGATGGTGTCTGTACGGACAAGAAACGCCCTGGAGAAGAGTGCGGCGCGCACGGTGAATGTGCCGATAACTACTGTGTGGGCGGTGTCTGCTGTGATGGGCCATGCGCGGGCGGTTGTTCCTCTTGTAACAGTGCATTTACCGGGCAAGCGGCCGGTGTTTGTGGCGCCGTAACGGCGGGAACAGATCCACAAAATGCTTGTGAAGATGGTGGTGCGGCCAGTTGCGGAAACACGGGACAATGCGATGGTGCAGGGGCTTGCTCGGATTACGCAAACGGTACCGTTTGTCAGGCAGGCGCCTGTATCAATGGTGATTGGAACGGGAACTCGCTCTGTTCCGGTGGCAGTTGTACTGCTCCGGCAACACAAGATTGCGGTCTCTACGCATGTACGGGTTCAGGATGTCTGACTTCTTGTACGGGGGATGGACAGTGTGCGGCCGGTTCATGGTGCTTCAACGGTGAGTGTACCGACAAGAAGCGACCGGGCGAATCTTGTAATGGTGCGGTGGACTGTGCATCCGGTTATTGCGCCGATAATGTTTGCTGTAACACCGCGTGTAACAGCACTTGTCAGTCGTGCTTGAACGCAGACACCAATCTATCCGACGGTACCTGCGGATTTGTTCTAGCTGGTACCGACCCCAGTTCCGAATGTGTTGACCAGGGTGCCGCCAGCTGTGGACAAGATGGTTTTTGTAACGGTCTAGGCGCCTGTGACACTTACGATGACAATACGGTTTGTGGGGTAGATGGTTGCTCTGGTGCAAACGTCGTGAGTGGCGGTATTTGCGCCTCTGGTTCATGCACGGCCGGGGCCATTACGGATTGCGGTGCTTATGGATGCTTAAATGGTGAATGCCGTGATTCTTGCAGCCAAGATTCTCATTGTGACACAGCGAATAACTTCTGGTGTTACGATGGCAGCTGCACCGACAAAAAAGACAACGGTGAAACCTGCGGAAGCAACGGGCAATGTGCCAGCGGCTACTGCGTCGACGGAATGTGCTGTTCGACTGCATGCAATGCTGGCTGCGTGGCCTGTCGCCAAGTCTACACCGGTATAAGCAACGGTACTTGCGGAAACGTTAACGGTGGCACAGACCCATACAACAGTTGTGTCGACCAGGGTGCAGCAAGTTGTGGGCAAAACGGTGCTTGTAATGGAAGTGGTGGATGTTCATCCTACAGCAACGGCACATCGTGTAGCTCACCGTATTGTTCCGGCCATAACGTGGTGACCTCGGGTTCGTGCAGCAGCGGCTCGTGCTCCGGCGCGTCCGTCCAAGATTGTGGAGCATACACCTGTCGTAACAACGCGT
>CAZZDT010000157.1:0-7199 GCA_964652435.1 uncultured Bdellovibrionales bacterium | reverse complement strand
TGTTGAAGGCATCGATGAGTCCGAACCTTATCCAGACCACTTCGAAACCCACTACCCCGCTACCAAAGCCATGGCAGAAAAAATGGTTCTCGAAGCCAATGGCGATGCATTGCAGACGGTAGCTTTGCGTCCCCATTTGATCTGGGGCCCCGACGACAACCACTTGGTTCCCCGCATTGTAGACAGAGGCCAGCGCGGAAAACTTAAACTGGTCGGTGGCGGTCTTAAGCTTATTGATTCTGTTTATATAGACAACGCGGCCGATGCGCATATCCTAGCCGGTGATAAGCTCGGCCCCGATGCCGCCTGTGCAGGAAAAGCTTATTTTATTACGCAAGATGCGCCCATCCCCAGCCACGAGCTTATCAATGGAATCCTCAACGCCGCAGGTCTCGGGCCTGTGAAAAAATCGGTTCATCCGAGCATGGCCTATGGCGTAGGCGCGATGCTTGAAGGCATCTACAACCTTTTTAGAATTCAATCCGAGCCCTTGATGACGAGGTTTGTGGCAAAACAACTGGCAACAGCTCACTGGTACGATATTACTGCCGCAAAACGAGACCTCGGATACCATCCGGCGGTCGACACCAACGAAGGGCTCAAGCGGTTGAGTGCTTGGTTTAAACAACAAGGCAACAACGATGTCCGAAGCTGAAAACACGCCACTCTTGATTCAGCATCTTCCAAGTGAACCCACCGAAGACAATTTACTAGAAGCCTTCTTAGAAGCCGTCGAAGCCAAAGGACTCAGTCCCTATCCGGCTCAAGAAGAAGCCATCTTGGAAATCATGGCAGACAGCCATGTCATCTTGAATACGCCTACTGGTTCTGGAAAATCATTGGTCGCACAGGCCATGCACTTCAAGTCATTGGCCGAGGGTAAGCGCTCTTATTACACAAGTCCCATCAAAGCATTGGTGAGCGAAAAGTTCTTTGCTCTCTGTGACGACTTCGGCGCAGAAAATGTTGGCATGCTTACGGGGGATGCCAGCATCAACCATGATGCGCCCATTATTTGCTGCACCGCAGAGATTCTATCCAACATGGCACTACGCCAAGGAGCCTTGGCTCCGGTAGACATGGTAGTCATGGATGAGTTTCATTACTACTCTGACTCCGACCGCGGAATGGCTTGGCAAGTTCCTCTTTTGAGACTTCCGCAAACAACTTTCCTGTTGATGTCAGCGACCATGGGTGACAACCCCCTCATCAACGATGGCATCGAGAAGCTTACGGGGAAATCCGTAAAGGTTGTTCGTTCAACAGAGCGGCCAGTCCCATTGGATTTCACCTACAGCCTTAAACCCATTCACGAAACGCTCCATGATCTTGTTGGTGCGGGACAATCCCCGATTTACGTTGTGAATTTCACCCAACGTGAATGTGCCGAAATGGCCCAAAATCTAATGAGTACGAATTACTGCTCAAAGGAAGAAAAGAAGGAAATTGCGGCGGCGCTTAAGGGTTTTCAGTTTGATTCACCTTATGGCAAGGACATCAGCAAGTACATTCGCCATGGCGTTGGTTTGCATCATGCTGGGCTCTTACCCCGCTATCGTCTCTTGGTTGAGCAACTTAGTCAGCAAGGACTCCTCAAAATCATCTGTGGAACCGATACCCTAGGCGTCGGTGTGAATGTTCCGATCCGAACCGTTCTATTCTCCAAGTTGTGTAAGTTTGACGGAGAAAAAACCGGAATACTTACGGTTCGAGACTTTCATCAAATCTCGGGGCGAGCGGGTCGTAAGGGTTTTGATACAGCGGGCAGTGTAGTGTGTCAGGCTCCTGACCATGTCATCGAAAACAAGAAAATTGCAGCAAAAATCGCAGCAAATCCTGGCAAGAAAAACAAAGCCGTTAAGAAAAAGCCGCCTGAGAAAAATTACGCTCATTGGGATGAAAGCGTTTTCGAAAAGCTTCAAACCAGTTTGCCTGAACCGCTTACTTCTAGATTTACCATGAGCCATGGTCTGATCATCAACGTGCTTCAGGGAGCCTGCGACCACGGCGAGGACGGATGGAAAAACCTTCAAACCCTCATTGATGATTCCCATGAAAAAGATAAAAACAAACAAGCCCATCGTGACAACGCCGAGATCTATCTCGACTCGCTGAAAAAAGCTGAATTGGTTTCCGTTGAAAATGAAGGAACACAGCACGAACGGCTGGTGGTTGACGATAGCTTGCAACATGATTTCTCCCTGCACACAGCAAGCTCAATGTATGTGCTGGATATCTTACCAACGGTTCAAGACGATTCAGAAGTTTACGCATTGGATGTTCTGACCTTGGTTGAAGCCATTTTGGAAAACCCTCGGGTGGTTCTCTATAAACAAATCGACAAAATCAAAGGCGAGAAAATCGCTGAGATGAAAGCCGAAGGCATCCCTTACGACGAACGCATGGAAAAGCTCGAACAAATTGACTATCCAAAACCAAACCGAGATTTTCTCTACATTACATTCAACGCGTTTGCTGAAAAACATCCATGGGTAAGGGCCGACAATATTCGTCCGAAATCCATTGCCCGGGAAATGTATGAAAACTTTCTTTCCTTTTCAGACTACATTCGTGACTACGGCCTGCAGCGCAGTGAAGGTGTGCTCCTGCGATACGTTTCACAGGTATACAAAACACTGGTTCAAACCATCCCTGACGAAGCCAAAGATGAATCTGTTCTTGAGGTACAAGCATACTTTCGCGCAATGTTGAGTCAGGTGGATTCAAGCTTGGTTCAAGAATGGGAAGCCATGCTCAATCCCGTTCAAGCCACAGACACGGAGGAAGTCTCCCGCCCGCCGCGTCTCACCGATGACCCGAAAGCCTGTCGCGCACGGATACGAACCGAGATTCATCTCCTGCTAAAAAATCTCGCCGCAAAAGATTTTGAAAAAGCCGCAGCGGGGATTCGCAGCACCGAGCAGTACCCAACCGATGCTGCGCGCATCGAGTCATTGATGACGCCCTATTTCGATGCATACGAATCGCTGGCCTTTCATCACGATGCGCGGCTCCCGGTGCACACCCGCATCCAAGAAACCAGCCGTGATTTATGGCAAGCCACTCAAGTCATTCTCGATCCGGCAGAAGAAAACTTCTGGGTCATTGAATTGGATATTCCCATGGAAGACGACTTTAACGAGCTAGAGCCCGTTATTGTTATCCGTGATATCCACGATTGATTTGTGCATCGCCACACTTATCGTTAATTGCCATTCTAAACTCGCCATACCATAGCCTCGGTGCTATGTTGGCTCTATGAAGCGCACTGAAATCGCGGAGCTTTTCGATCGATATGGCCCCATGGTCTACCGCCGTGCGCTTGCTCTTCTTGGCAAACCCGAAATCGCTGAAGAGGCCACCCAAGAAGTGTTCCTACGCGCGCTGAAAGCCGGAGAGAGTTTTGAGGGTCGCAGCCGAGTTTCCACTTGGCTTTACAGCATCACCACCAACTACTGTTTGAACCTTCTGCGCAATGAAAATCGCCGACGTGAGCTTTGGCAAGAACATGGGCCCAAGGGTCTGCAAGCAACCCATGAAGCCCCTGAAGAATTGATGCTCATGCGAACCCTTCTAACTGAAGCCGATGAGGACCAAGCCCAAGCCGCGGTGTACGTCTACATCGATGGTATGAGCCAAAACGAAGCGGCCGAACTCCTCGGTGTTTCTCGTAGAACCGTAGGAAACCTCTTGGAACGTTTCAACACCTGGGCCCGCAAGAGGATGAATAAAAGTTCTGTAAAAACGGACACTTAAATTTAGCACCAGCCAAGTTACCCATAACCGGTACAGGCGGGTCTAAGTAAATAGAAAGATTTAAGAAATAGGTGCTCCCATGAGAGATCCCACAACAGAAAATTGGAAAGATTCCACACTGGGGGTCTCTTGCACCCCTGAATGCCCATCGGACCTTGCCCTCGATGCCATGGCAGTGGGTGAGTGTTCAACCAGCCAAGTTCAAATCCTTCAAAACCACATCGCCCAGTGCGAAGCTTGCGCCGCAAGATGGGAATTGCGTCAGCAAGGCATGGCCGCTTTTCCAAACGTTGACCGAGATGCCATGGTAGCACGATTGCATCAACTCTCCGCTCATATCACTCCAGCCCCGGAGCCATCCTTCTGGGCTCAAGTGCGAAGTGTCTTCGCACAGCCCGCTGTATTTGGAACAAGCATGGCCATGGCAGCCATTGTCATGATGCTTGTGGTCCAGCCCCCCGTTGTGAATCTTATTGAAGAACCGACTCCAGACACCATTCGCCCAAAAGGGTCGAGCTTTACTGTCTTTAAAAATTCCAAGGACTCAGTTGAAATCTTAGCCAACGGCGGCACAGTTCAGGCAGGCGATAAATTACGATTTAAAGTAGACCCTCGTGAAGGCATTGATGTGATGGTGGTTGGTCAAGAAGCCAACGGCAAACTCTACATGGCCTTTCCTCTCGATGGCAGCGAAGCGTCTCGACCTTCTCTAGCTTCCGAACAAGGCATTCTACCCGGCACCATTGAGTTAGACCAAAGCATCGGCCGAGAAAAACTCTACCTCATCTCCTGCGAACACCCTTTTGGTCTTTCCAATATCGAGGCAAACATCGATGATATTGTTGTGCCCAAACGCTGCGCTACTTCGTCATTTGAGATCAATAAAGTCAGCCCATGAAACAATGTTGCCTCGCATTTCTACTTCTCCTTATTGCGGGCTCGCCATCTGCGTGGGCAAGTTCAACCTTCGTCATTTCCGCGGGAAACAATGTGGGCAACGATGGCGACTTTCCGCTGAGATTCGCTGAAGAAGACGCTATTCAATTTGCTACAGTGATGCGTAACCTCGGAAACGTTGATCCCAGCAACAGCATCTTGGTTCAAGGTTCAACAGCGGCAGGTCTTCGCAAAACCATTCTGGACACCAACCGGCGAGTACGCCATGCCATCAGCCGCGGTGATGAAAATACGGCTTTGATTGTTTTCTATTCAGGCCATGCTGACAGCAGCGGCCTGCATATGCGCGGAAGCACTCTCTCATTTACGGAACTCGAAGATTTGGTAGAAGCATCTCCGGCCAAAGTACGGGTCCTCATTCTCGACAGTTGCCGCTCCGGTGGCGTCACTCGAGTCAAAGGTGCAAGACCCGCTAAAAACTTTAAAATCACGGCCCGCAATCGAGTCGAAGCCGAAGGGCTGGCCGTCATCACATCCAGCTCCGCATGGGAAGACAGCCACGAGTCAGATCGCTTGCGCGGTTCGTTTTTCAGTCACCATTTGCTCAGTGGATTAAGGGGAGCTGCAGACCACAACCGTGATTCCACCGTGACTCTGAATGAAGTTTACAGTTACGCCTATCAACAAACCCTACGCTCCAGTGGTCAAACCCAGAGCTTACAGCACCCGACCTACCGCTACGATATCAAAGGCAAAGGCGATCTTCCCTTAACTCAACTGGCAGGGGTAACCGCGGGTTCCGCTAGACTCGATATTGAATCGGCAGGCCTTTACCTTCTGATGGACTCAAATGAATCCGGTACCATCCTGAACGAAGTGATGGTCCAACAAGAAGGAACAACACTGCATTTAAAACCAGGGCGCTATTTCATTCAAAAACGTGCCAGAGACCATTTTCTGGAATACGCCGTAACGTTAAATGCCAATGCCTCAAAGTCTTTAGAAGATGTGCCTCGTAAACGCATCGATTACGCCCGACTCGTTCGAAAAGGCACCCAACAAAATGCTCTTCAGCACAGCGCTTTTGTTATGGGTGGTTTGCGGAGCTCCGTTCTTGAAGGCTACCCACTGGGTGGACAACTCGTACTAGGATACAACATAGATTTTCCCTGGCTCACGGTGGGATCGCGGTTTCGATTTAGCAGAAATTCCAGTCGCGAAGAATCTACGGCCCTTGAAGGCACCACCTCTGAATTTGGTTTTGGAGCGACTTTGCAGAAATTTTTCGATGTGTACTCCTTTAGTCTTGGAGTGGGCTTGGCCACAGAGCTGAATTGGTACAATCAAGAATTTGAAACCACCGGCTTCGCGCCATCGCGCAACAGTTGGGCCGCTAGCTTTGGACCACTCATGAGCTTTGAGGCAGATATCACCGGCCCCTTGATTTTAAAGCTTGAAGCGGCTCCTATGGTATACGTTCACAAACAAGCTCTCGTATCCGCCGGTGCACCAGAGGGCGCAGAGCTGCGCACGCAAGTCACCACTTGGGTGGCATTGGGTTTGGGTTGGAGGTTTTAATGAAAGCATTTCGAGACAGTGTCCTCATTGCTTGCATACTAAGCCTGCTTTCTTGTGGTGACCCTTTGGCAACCGGAGAATATCTGGGCGAGCCTCTTTTCTCTTTCGAGGGCATCATCGTCTCGATTCTCGATGACCTTCCCGAGGAAAACAGCGTTCGGGTTGCGTTGGGTTGGGCCCGCGGTGGAACTGAACCTACAGATGTTAATGAACTGGTTGAGCAGGATTCAGTATCTGTCCAAGTTCGATTCCCTTCGGCGTTTGAAGTGAATATTTTTTACCCACCTCTCGAAGATTTTTTAGAAGACACCAGCCAAGCATATGGACTGGCCTATCTCCTAGTATACGAAGACCGTGATGGTGATGAACATTTTGATGCCGACGAAATTATTGGCGGTGCACCAGCTCAAGTGGTGGTGTACGCCGCCCGTGATCTCGAACCCGAAGAATCTCCCACCAAGCGCAGCCTTCCCGAAGGATTTCACTTACTGCCCGTACCGGCACCGTGCATTCCATTTGAAGATGAGCCTTTTGCTGAGAGCTGCAGTATTCCCGTCGGTGCAGCGTGCGAATCAGATGCGGACTGCGCAGGCGGCACTTGTTTAGGAGAACTTGCGGGAACAGAGTTTCCCGGCGGTTATTGTTCATTACGGGAAGACCGCCTCAATTGCGTTCCCCAAGATTCAATCACCTGGCCTCTCTACGATGAACTCGGCGATCCTGATGATATGATCGAAAATGGCGACGGCGATGACCTAGAGCACTGGTGGTGGTTCAAACGCTGCAACAGTTCGGAAGATTGTCGGCAAGAAGAGGGCTATACTTGCAACCTTGGCTGGGGCGCGTGCACACCTAAAGTACCGGCTTGGCTGGTTATTGGCGACGAGCTATCTATGCCCGAGGTTTGCTGGGAACAAGATGACTCGTTCATAGATACCGATTTTTGGTCAAATTTTTTTTTAAATTTT
>CAZZDT010000156.1:0-7201 GCA_964652435.1 uncultured Bdellovibrionales bacterium | reverse complement strand
AACGTTATTATCTTTGAACGTATTGTGGAAGAGCTTCGAATCGGTAAGACGCCGCGCGCGGCCATCGACTCCGGTTATGGTAAAGCTTTCTCCACCATTATGGATGCTAACATTACGACCCTGAT
Source organism: uncultured Bdellovibrionales bacterium (assembly GCA_964652435.1). GTDB lineage: Bacteria > Myxococcota > XYA12-FULL-58-9 > XYA12-FULL-58-9 > JABJBS01 > JABJBS01. The sequence continues at coordinate 7,076 of CAZZDT010000156.1, read as the reverse complement.
TGCCGGCATTGTTCTAATGCAATACGGCTCCGGTCCGGTTAGAGGTTTCGCAGTTACACTGATTATCGGCATTATCTGCTCGGTCTTCACGGCAATTGTTGTAACCCGGTTGGTGTTTGACTTCATGTCGAGTCGTCGTCGACTCGAGTCGCTGAATATTTAAGGAGTCGATGATGAAGTTTTTTAATGAAGAACCAAATTTCGATATTATTAGTAAGATCCCAGTTTTCTGGAAGGCGTCCGGCAGCGTGCTGGTTGTTTGCATCGCACTCTTGGCCGTGGTCGGCCTTAACTTCGGTATAGACTTTTCCGGTGGGTATGAAATCCAGGTTAAGTTTCCGAAGGCGGTATCTGAAACAGAAGTAAAGCAGCATCTTTCACCTCTTAATCTCGAGGGTCTGCGAGTGCAGCGCTTCGGGTCCGTAGAGGAAAATGAGTACCTCGTCTTGGTTCGTGAGCAAGGAAGCATTACGACTGAAGCGAAAAAGAAGATCCGTGCCGACTTTGTTGCCTTGGCTGGAAACGAGGATGGATTGGTCAAGTGGGCAGTTGCCGAAAGTGGTGAAAGTATCACGGTTGGCTTCGCTAGCCCTGTTGCTCAGGCTAAGGTTCAAGCTGTGCTGGACCAAAACGCGTTAACCACGAAAGGTATCTCTCGAGGTGACCGTGAAGACCGCCCAGAGTATTCAATTTCTTTGGTTTCGATTGCGGACGACATTGAGTCTGCTCTTCGTAAAGGCGCAGGTTTGCCCGCAGGGGACCAGCTCGTTAAGCGAGTCGAGTTCGTTGGACCGCAAGTAGGTGCTGAACTTCGCAACGATGGAATCATGGCCATCATTTACGCGCTAGGGTTTATCTTGCTTTACATCGCTGTACGGTTCGACCTCGCGTTCGCACCGGGTGCTGTAGCCGCTTTGATTCACGATGTACTGATCACGGTTGGCGTGTTTTCAGCGCTTCAGCTTGAATTCAACTTGCCGGTTATTGCCGCGATTCTAGCGATTGTTGGTTATTCGTTAAACGATACGATTGTTGTGTATGACCGCATCCGTGAGAACGCGCTACGATATCGTGGCCGTAATCTTCGGGACCTGGTTAACACCTCGTTGAATCAAACGTTGTCACGTACACTTCTTACAAGCGCAACGACGATGCTTGTTGTTTTGGCGCTCTTGGTTGTGGGTGGCGGCATCATTCGTGACTTCTCAATCGCTCTAACTGTTGGCGTTATGGTGGGAACCTATTCCTCGGTTGCCATTGCATCACCTACATATATTCTGTTGCGTGAACGTGCAGAAAAAAAGGTGGCAAGCGGTAAGGGCAAGTCAGCAACGGCTGCAGCTTAAGCTGTATCGATAAATAGCTAATGGAAAGGCTCCGTAGAACACTGTTCTGCGGGGCTTTTTTTTTGCGTTGGACTTGAAGATTCACTGAAAAGAGCAGGTGTTGACCGGTGGCGCGACGACTGAGTAATCGGCTTGCGGTTGGCTACTGCGAAAAAGACCACCCAACCATCGAACCACCGCTCAACACCCTTGTGTTACTGATGTTAAACCGCTGGGGCGGATAGTCAAGACTAGATTTCGGCCAGATTTGAGTTATTGACCGGTCGGTTTTGTGGGCCGAGTCAGCGGTTCCGGGAAAAGCTGAATGGTTCCGGATACCTAGTGTGCTTACCATTGGTGTAATCGTGATTCTGTGAGGAATTTGGCGATTTTCCGTGAAAGGAAAGTGCGATCCTGTGTTTTGATGAAGTTCAGACGCGATTTAGTCCGGAAATCTCCTTAAGTTTCAGGGGCAGAGCAAGGCCGCATCTCGCTGTTGCGAATCTGCCTGCTGGAGAGTTGCTTAGTTTTTTATTAAGCGGCGGTTTCTGACGTACTTTTTTGTTCGTTTGGCCCATCGGTTAATCTTGGCAACAAGAGTGAGACTCGGGTTCCTCGGGGCGAATGAACTTCGACCTGAATAGAGCCGCCATGGTCGGTAAGGATTTGTTGGGTCAGCGAAAGGCCCAGGCCGGTGCCTGAGCTTTTTGTGGAGTAAAATGGTTCAAAGACCCGATGGATTTCCTCTTGGGGAATCCCGGGTCCATCGTCGGTGATGACAATGGTGCAAAGGCTTGCCTCGAGAGTTGTCTCGACAATAATATTGCCGCCCTCGGGCATCGCTTCCATGCTGTTTCGAACGACATTTAGGAGAGCCTGACGGACTTGGCCTGGGTCAGATTGTGTCAGCGGAGATTCCGTCGCCAGACGAAGATGAATGTCGATTTGTTTGTTTTTGAATTCTGGGCGACTCATAGCAATGAAGTCTGTGACCAGCGTGTTGAGATCGCATGATTGAATTTTCGGCCGAGGCATACGAGCAAGTTGTAGATAGCCCTCGGTGATTTCGTTGAGCCGCTCAATTTCTCTAGCGATAGCACTCAATAGTTGTCTCGCTTCAGTTTGGGATTGCCCCTCCAGTCCCAGCATAAATTCTTCGTCAAGTAATTCAGCATTCAGGCCAATGGCGCTTAAAGGGTTTCGTATTTCATGTGCAACTTGGGCTGAGATCCTTCCAACGGTTGCCATATGCTCGGTGGCGATCAGTTGGTTTTTCATTTGAACGGACTCGGTGATGTCATCGGCAACCCATAAGAGTCCTCGGGGTGAACCGCTCTCATCGAGATAGGGCACAACCCGCAAATCGAGCAATATTTCGCGCTCGCCGCCTTGAATGGTGATGCCTTCAAAGTGGGCGGGCTGGCCATTCTCCAGAATTGTTTTGAGCGTCTGGTCAGCGTCAGCAGTGCTTTCCTGCAGAGATGCGTAGAGGGTCGTAATTGAAATGTCTAATCCACGAGACTCCTCATTGAGTTGAAGGAGTTGCCTCGCTCTTAGGTTAAATGAGGTGATGGACCCACCTGGATCCGTAACCGTAATGGATGAGCGAAGGTTGTCCACGAGGTTATCGGTGTAAAGTTTTAAGAGGGCCGAATCCCGCTCTTGTCGACGGTTGGTAGCTGATGCTCGCGCTAGCTCGGTTGTGAGTTCAGTGTTCTTATCCTGCAGCTGGCTGACCTCGGCCTTTAAAGTGGTTAGTAGGTTGGCCAGCTGTTTTTCTATCTGGGTGGATGGACTTGGTGCTGCAATGCCTGTCTCGGCGAGACGGGCCAGTCCCTTGATTGGGTTGACGCTCCACCAAAGTAACCAAGGCAAAAGGAGCAGGGCCCAAGCCCAATATGGAATCGATTGTTTTTCAGGTGTGGTCAGCCGAAGCTGCTCGCGAGCGTATGCACGAGTCAGGGTGGCTTTGGCCGTCTGGTGTGCAATCAGCCACGCGCTTTCGTTGCGATGAAAGTTTGCTGTTGTCTCCGACCATAAGGGAGCCTGCTCGAGCTGTTGGGTGGGTACAAGTGTTGTGAGGGCGGTAGCAACCTTGTCTCCTAAATCTTGAAGGCGGTCGAATTGAAGAGCCAGCCGGTCAAGATCGAGTGTAAGCTGTTCCGAAGGTGAATTGGCCTGGGCCTTTTGCAGAGCGGCGGATAGGTCTGCCTGGCCGGCCTCCATGGTTCTCGGGTACCCGTCAGCCGCCCAGGCGAATACGGAGTCGCGTTCAAAATCACTTTCTATGGTGATGGCCTCCCGAACGCGGCGAATGGTTCGAGAATGACGCTGCAGGAGTTGGTCGAGACTGCGATTGATCTCTAAGTTCTGGGAATTCAATAGTTTTATCTGAGTATTGGTCTCGTCCTGTTGGCCTTTGACGACATAAAGCATAGTGGCGCCGACGAGCCACGTGATTGTCATCGCCGCGATGAATCTCGCCGCTGGATTTAGGTTGAACATTTCTGACCTTTTTCAAAAAACGCCTGAATAGTCCGTAAGTTAGTCCATAATTGCACGCTCGGCTAGAACTGTGCTTCGATTCATTCGTTTCTAGAGTCGATGCGCTTGACCATGTCGGTTTGTGTAGGCTTAAATAGGCCTTCGATTTTGGCGTCGGGGGAGATGTGAGGTTGATTAAAGTGGTTTGGCGTTATCTCGCATTGCTGGCTTTTGTAACTCTATGGAGTTCCAATGGTTTGGCACAGACAAAAGTTATGTTGATGCCGGTGACCGGCGTTGGCGATGGTATTTCTGATTCCTCGAAAAGCGGCATGTTGAAGGCGCTGAAAGAGGAGTTCAAGGCACGTGGAAATGTGTTTGTCATTGATGGCCGCTATCCAGCCAAGGCGCGAAAAAAAGCCCGTCCAGGGCGAAAGCGCAAAACGGATACAGAGTTAAAGCGATCCATCGCTAAACTAGAGGATGCGCGGCGGCAAATGGAGCGCCTTAAGTTCGACCGTGTCATTAAGACTTTGGTCAAGGTCGTTGCTCAATTTGAAAAAGATATCGACTTGCTAGAGGACTACGAGCAGCTGGTTGACGCGAACCTGATGCTTGCTGTGGCCTATATTCGGCGAGGCAAGCAGCGTAAGGCGAAGAAGGTTTTAGACCAATTGCTAACGGTTCGCCCGGACCTTACGGTGGACCCACTTGATTATCCGCCAATGGAGCTTGCCATTATCAATAAGGCCCGCAAAAAAGTTTTGCGTCGGGGCACCGGAACCATTCGAATTCCTGGCAACGGGGATGCGGCCGAAGTGTTTTTAAATGGCCGACTTATGGGGCGTGCGCCGCTGCTTATTGAGAACGTTGTCGCGGGTAACAACCATATTCGTATTTCGGGTTCAGGCAGACCGAGCTGGGGTCATCTTGCTCAGGTGTCAAAAGATACAACCACCATGGTGATGGACCCACTGGCGGTCGAAGGTGAATCGGGCACAGAGTCGCTCCAGGAGAAAATTGGTGTTAACCAATTCGATGATGCCATGCGAAGAGAGCTACGTTCGTTGGCCCGTAAGCGTGGCGCAAGCTATGTCGTGGTACTCGGCCTTGGAGCTGGTGCGGGACTCTTGAACTGCGGTGGATACATCGGTGATGTGCGGAGCCGAACCTGGTCTCGTCTACGGGCAGTTTCCCCTGACGTCGATATGCTTTCTGCCGGGATTGAGGCTTCTACTTTGGTTTCGAGTATCGAAGAAGAACTCAAGGGGTTTACGGATCCCGTGCGAGGCGAGGTTAAGTTTCTTGACGGTGTGATGGTAGCCCAGCGACAAAGACGGCCCCGTCAGGCCCGGGAGCGCACGATTGCGTTTATGAATGAGCGAGAGGTTGAAGCAGCTGCTCGGGCGTCTGCGCCGCCTCGCGACCGATTATCCGAACGTGAAGAACCGACCGAAGTGGCCGTACGTAAACCGCGCTCGAGGTCGTCGGCAGTCCCGAAGAAAGCAAATCTTATCCCAAGCGAGGCTATTGATGCAGCCGCGGGTGGTGGGTTGACTCGGTTAGACTTGGACAGCGAGCTTGAGAAATCCGAAGGGGGCGATTCCATCATCGATAAGTGGTGGTTCTGGACAAGTATAGCTGTGGCCGTAGCCGGAGCAGGGGTTGGTACTTATTTTCTTGCGGTGCACGAGGGCGAGCCAACCGATGTGAATGTGAGTGTGTCATGGTAAATCGACTCTTGATTGTTTTCGCCGCGCTGGCTTTTGGTGCTTGTTCGTCTGAAGTGAAGCTTAATGTGACAGTGAGTGACCCTTGCAACCAATCCGTCCTCGCGGCAACGGAGCATATCGATATCACGGTCTATTCGCAGGAAGAGGGCTCCTCGCAAGGAGCGTCTTGGACAAAGGTCGAGGGTGGTGGACAGCTTCCACCGGTGCCGTTGATGTCTGACGCCATTGTGTCTGTCACGGCTCGCTCGTCCGATTCCAGTGGCGCGGCGGGAAATGCTATTGCAGCGGCGACCGTGGGGGCGATTGACCTTTCTGGTGTGTTGGGAGCAACCACAACCGACATCACGATTGTCCCAGGGAAAGTTGATACTTTCGCCAACACGACAAATGCGGCGGATCCTCGCCAGTGCACCGAGCTGATTGCCGACCGACGTGACCATACGGCATCGCTTCTTCCGGATGGCCGGGTGGTTATCGTAGGCGGTGTTCGGGAGAGCGGTAACTCTGCCACTTTCTGGGAGACCACAGAGGTCTTTGACCCCGTGAGCGGTACATTCTCAAAAGGGCCTGACCTTGAGTGGATGAGACGAGGGCACCGCGCCACAACCTTAAGCAATGGCGATATCTTCTACAGTGGCGGTAAGTGGCGTTATGTTGAGCAGGATGGCCAGACCATCAACGAGCAGATTTGGCTCTTGGCTCTGACGCTTAATGCTGAAACGCTCGAGTTTGGTTCACCGAAGGTTCTCCGGGATCCGAGAGCCTATCATTCAGCAACCGTGCTGGCCGATGGCCGGGTTCTGCTTGCGGGCGGCACCTGTGATCCGGCGGCCCCAGCATCAGAGCGAGACCCAGACGATGTTTGTAACGCTACCGAGCCTGAAACCGTCTGCGTAAATGGTTATTCTGTTACGACTGAAATCTATGATCCGGCCACGGGCGAGAGCACATGTGGGCCCAACCTTCTTGAGGGCCGGGCACATCATACAGCGGTCCGAGTTGGAGCCAGCTCCATCGCTTTGGTTGGCGGACGAAATGCGGCCGGGGTAATGGGTAGCATTGAATTTATTACCGTAGGCGATTCAACTGGTGTGAACGCGGCCAACAATCTAGCTACTCCTCGAAGTCACATGGCCGCGTTGTTGGTCCCGAACCAAAATGCGATTTTCGTTGCCGGCGGTATCGCTGGTCCGGTGAGTTCACCTGAAAACGGTACTGGGATTCAGTCTGTTGAAATTATCAGCTTGAACCGAAGCAATCTGTCTTTATCGACTGTTATATGTGGGGATCCAGCATTGCAGCTCTCTATGGCGCGTGGCGCACCCGGATACGCTTTGGTTTCGGGAAGAGCACTGATTGCGGGTGGCGTGACTGAAAATGGTGAAGTCACGCGAAGTGCTGAAGTGGTCACGTTCGGTAATCTGAGTGAATGCTCGCTGGCCACCCAGGTAACGACCGGGAATCTATCCAAGGCTCGGGCCAGTGCAGAATTGACCCCTCTAATTGGTGGCGACGTTTTGGTTACTGGCGGGGT
>CAZZDT010000155.1:0-7265 GCA_964652435.1 uncultured Bdellovibrionales bacterium | reverse complement strand
TCAACAAGTATCCGTTGACGCCTCAGAAACTTAATGAAGAGCTGCACGCAAAGGAAGCGACCGCGCAATTTCGGCTTCAGCCTCCAAAAGTTCGTCTACCCGCGCACGGATATCTTCCTCTTTGAAATACAACCTGGCTAAACGAATAAAGAGGCCGTGGTGACGTGCCTCAGCTTTCGCCAAGCTTGCATAGAAGTCTCGCCAGTTAGGATCTTCGAGGTGCTTACCAAGTAAATAAAAACGCTCACAGCCTCGAGCCTCGACCAATCCGAAAACCAGGAGACGGTCCATCAAGTAATGTTCCGAGTCTTTACGCCGAATGAGTTTGTGTAAAGCAGTCATATAAGGATCTGGCTCATCGTGGCCTATCCAATCGTCTGCCTTCTCAAGGCGCTGTAATACTTCGCGAAAATGAGAAAGTTCCTCACGGGCGAGATCAACCAGAGCATGCACCAACTTCGGACGATTGGGCTGATGAGCAACCAAGGTCATGGCTGCGGCCGCAACCTTACGTTCATTATGAGCGTGATCTCGCAGGAAAGTGTGCAGGTCCTCACCCACCACCTTCACCCATTCCAAGGGCGTATCGTAACGAAGCTTTAACATGAGAGAGCCTTTAGCAGGACCGAACTCCGTTGAAAACACAAAAAGAACAGACCTTGTCGCTGCCGGTTAAGAGCGTTAAATAGCAATTGGGAGACAGTTTATGAGTACAGTGAATGCACAACAAATAGCCTCAACCCCTGGAAATCCTGAGGATTTACTAACCCGCGAGGATATCGAGCGGGCATATAAGCTCATAGCCGAAGCAGTTCATCGCACACCGGTTATGCACTCACGCTACATCAATTCATTGGTGGGTGCAGAAATTTACTTTAAATGCGAGCACTTACAAGCCGGGGGTGCCTTCAAATACCGCGGGGCTAGCCACGTGATGAGACTACTAACGGATGCTGAGAAAGAGCGCGGTGTCATTACCCACTCTTCAGGCAACCATGCTCAAGCAGTCGCGCTTTCAGCCAAACGCTTCGGAATCAAAGCCACCATCATCATGCCTAAGGGCTCCAACCCACTAAAAAAGAAAGCCACAGAAGGATACGGAGCGAAGGTCATAGAATGTGAAAACTCCCAAGCCTCACGGGAGCAGACATGCGCTGCGGAAATTGAACGGACGGGCATGGTTCTGATTCACCCTTTCGACGACCACAGAGTTATCTGCGGAGCAGGAACAGCTGCACTCGAACTCACAGAACAAGTCCCAGACCTCGATATGGTGATCACCCCAGTTGGCGGCGGTGGCTTGCTCTCTGGAACGGCCACCGCTCTTCACGAACTGATGCCAGTCTACGGCAGTGAACCGAAGGGTGCAGATGATGCCTATCGAGGATTTACCAGCGGGACGCGGGTCAGCACTCAAACCCCAAACACCGTGGCCGACGGACTTCGAACCTGTGTTGGCGTCCGAAATTTTGAAATCATTCGCAATAAGGTCACCGGCATCGGTCTCACCGACGATGACGAAATTTTAGAAGCTACATCCTTGATTCACTTGAGGATGAAACAACTGATTGAGCCGTCTTCAGCGGTTCCTTTAGCGTGTCTACTTAACGGCAGCATTCCTAAAGCTCCTAAAATAGGAATCATTATCAGCGGCGGAAATGTTGACCTTAAAGACCTCATGTCTCGAATGCCATGATTGATATAAAAATCTTAACAACAGCAGTTTGTCTCTTTTATTGGTTAGGCAACCAGGTCACCTACAAACTGCACTACCGTAAAGACCTTCAGGCCCAAGCCAATCAACGCGCTCTCTATAAAACTTCAGAGGCAACCAAAACTTTCAAGACAGCAGTCAAGTTTCTTTATCTGCTGGTCTTGGTAAGAATTATCGCTACACCATTTCTGGATATCCCCATCGAGCGTCCAAATTTAATTCTCGGGAGTGTCCTAGGGTCTTGCGCGCTCTTGCTGCTCAGTCGGAGCCTGAGGGAACTCGGCTCTAACTACGCACCCTGCCATGCAGGTATACTTCCCAACGAACGAATCAACACCGGGCCCTATAAGTTCTTTGCCCACCCTATCTATATTTCAAACCTTGTTTTGCTAGCTGGTATCTGGATCGCCATTGGCGGATTTTTGCTGGGCCCAATCTGGGTTATCTTTGGAATATTCTACGCAATATCAATTCGAGACGAAGAAAAAGCCTTTAAGGACCACTTCCAGCAAAACGCTTAAATGGCCAAAGGAAGCCAAACGTTAAACTTGGCGCCACCGAGTTCTGAGCTGCTATCAACCCACATTTCTCCGCGATGGCTTACAACAATCTGACGACTGATGGATAAACCTAAACCGGTTCCAACCCCGGGATTCTTAGTCGTAAAATAACTCTCAAAGATATTCTCTCGAATGTTTGCCGGTACACCATCACCATTGTCTTCAATGGTAATCAGGATTCCATCCTTTTCTTGATGCTTCGACTCAGCAACCGTCACACGAATACAACCGTCTTTTAAGTTCTCATTCCCCTCAGAAAACTTGTCGGCCAGAGCATCGGCAGCATTCGAGAGTAAATTGATAAAGACCTGTCCCAGGTGATTCCGCTTGCAGGTAAGCCCACGAATAGGTTCAGGCTCAAACTCTATCGTGTACGGCTTAAGCTTAGCACGAGCAATAAGTAAGGACTGCTGAATCACCTGATTTAAATCAACATCACTTACCATACTGGTATCAAATCGAGCATTGGTTTGCAGCGCGCTGCAATATTCAAGCATACGATCCGACGAAACTCCCATGATTGCCAAAGCCTCGTTGGCTTCTTTGAACATCCCCTCAAATCGAGCCTTTAACTTTTGCGCAGGCTCGGAGTCATCAAAAAGAGCCATGATAGCCTTTTCAATCAATTCATGTTTCTCAGCCAAACCATTGATCGAAAAAGCAATCGCAGAAGTTGGTGAATTCAACTCATGAGCAATACCCGCAATCATGGAACCGAAAGTTGCCAGTTGCTCGCCATGCACCAATTGTTCCTGAGCAAAATCAAGCTTGCTGTTCATTTCAGCCAGACGGTCCTCCAACTCGTGCAAAGATTCCTCAAGCACCTCACGCCGCGCGACCTCTTTTTCAATTTTTTCTGAAGCCACCCGCTCAGTGTCGCGCGCCTTTTGAATGGCATGTCCAACTCGCTTTCGTTGCGAGTGAATCACCTGAACCATGGTTTTCTGAAGCTGTTGAAAATCTACTGGCTTAGTCAGCACACCATCCGCACCGGTGTACGCGAGACTCTCTGCATCGTATCGAGCAGTGTACGCGGTTAAAAAAAGAATCGGTGTCTCAATAGGAGTAAAGCCTCGTATATAGTCCGGCGCGTTCTCCACTTCTTGTCCACGTAAACAACGCGTGATCCCAATGCCATCCAAATCCGAACCAGCCAACTCAATATCCATCAAGATCAAATCAAAAGATTCACCATCGAGTTTTTGAAAAACGGCACGGCAATCTCGCGCCCATTCCAAGATGTAGTCCCGGCGCAGCTCCAACGAGGTAATTTCCCAATTCGTGCTGTTGTCCTCAACATACAAAATACGCGGACGGTCGCGGGGTACTGCCGCAGTCTTTTCTCTTGAGGGGTCATTCGGTTGACCTATGCGAACTCTTTTGAGGACCATCGTTAATAAGAGTCTAGCAATGAACCGCCGTGCATCCAATGCTGAGTACGGACAAGTCGCAGTGAGAATCCATTGACCCCACCACGGAAGCGGTGTTCACTATGGGATTCCCGAAACCGGAGAACACCGTGAAATTTTCGAGTTATGCTGACGATCTCTCCCCTTTTCTTGCCATGGACGTCATGGAGCGAGGCATGGCCCTTCAAAATGCCGGGAAATCGATCGTTCAACTTGGAGTAGGAGAACCCAATTTTGACCCACCAGCAGAGGTTGTAGAGGCCACTCATCAAGCACTTCGCGAGAAAATGACCCATTACACCGATAGCCGGGGGCTCATTGAGCTGCGGGAGGCCATTTGTGAAGATTCATTCAAGAGACGCGGTAAGGACGTTTCCCCAGAGCAAGTCATTGTAACCAGTGGAACATCACCCGGTATTTCCATGGTTCTTCACCTTTTGCTCTCCCCCGGGGACGAGTTGATTATCCCCACTCCACACTACGCCTGCTACCCAAATATGGTGAAATTATGCGGTGCCAAGCCGGTGCTCATTGAAACCTCTCCCGAAGATGGCTACCGATTGGACCTCGACAAAGTTCAGGCCGCCATAAATCCTAAAACCCGTGGAATTCTAATAGCTTCGCCCGCTAACCCAACCGGCGCAGTCCAACCACCTGAAGTGATGGAGGCCTTGGCGAACCTAGCTATTCCTATCCTTTCGGATGAAATTTACGACGGGCTTGTCTTTGACGGCATCACCAACACTTCGCCGGCCCGTTTCACCGATAACATCTTCATTTTTGACGGGTTTTCCAAACGTTACGCGATGACCGGCTTTCGCTTGGGCTATTTGATTGCACCCGCCCATGCCATGCGCCCGCTTCAGACCATGCAGCAGAATCTGCACATCTCCTCAGCCCATTTTCCCCAGGTAGGAGCCATTGCGGCCCTACGCCATGGCCACCAGCACTTAGAGATGATGCGTCAGAAATACGACCAGCGACGCCAGATCCTACTGAAAGGTTTAAGGAATATGGGAATGCGTATTCCCGTAGACCCCGCCGGTGCCTTCTACATCCTCGCGGATCCCGGCTTTGGCAATATCTCTTCTCTGGAGCTGGCATTTAAAATCTTGGATGAGGCCGCTGTGGCGGTTGGACCAGGCCGGGACTTCGGTGAAATCGCTGAAGGCAAGCTTCGTTTTAGCTACGCAGCCAGCGAAGAGGACATCGAAGAAGGCATCAAACGACTTAGCCACTGGATAGAAAAAGCCCGTCCATAAAAACGACTTCATAATAACCTTTGGATCCAAGTTCCCAGCAATAGTATAATTTTTAGGAGATTCAACCTCCGACGGAGTAGTCACGAGCGCATGCCAAAAGTCCTAACAGTGGAAGACAATCCAACCACCCGGGCAATTCTTGCATCTGCCCTTCGCGATCGAGGTCATGAAGTCTTGGAAGCTGAGCACGGTAAGGTTGCCCTCGACGTCTTACAAGACAACGACATTGAAATCATTCTGCTCGACATTCACATGCCGGTCATGGACGGACCAGAATTGCTCTCCGAACTCAGGCGAGCCCATCCCGAAATCCCAGTTGTGCTACTCTCGGGAAAACGTGATCTGAATCGCATCAAAGCTTGTATGGATCTCGGTGCCATTCAGTATCTACATAAACCAGTCGATGTGAACGTCTTACACGAAGTGGTGACCGACATTGCCGGTACAGGCAATACAGAAGCGGTAAGTGCGCACTGGGGAACCATGCTCGTTGTGAGCGAAGATGATGCTACCTGCCAAAAAATCCGAGAGCTTTTACCGCAACCTATCAAAATAGAATTCGCAAACTCCATGCGAACAGCGGCGGAAGCCTCAGCGAGACATCGCTTCCGAACCATCATCGTCGACAACTCGTTTGAAAATGGTGCGAAGCAAACCTCCAAAACCATACGAGAGAATCAAGCCGAAGCGATTATTTTTGCTCTTTACGAGGAGAACCATCCAGAGCCGGCAGAACAAGCGTGGAGCGATGGATTTGAAGGTTTTCTATCTAAACCCATCAAGCCCGAACCCATAGACTATCTTCTGGGTTTAATCGGATATTACCATTTCGAACTCGAGTGTATTCTTGATGTTGATGAAGGTTTGTTGACTCCCCTACCCTACGACGGATTCCATGCAACCCTAGAGCGGTATTACTCACATCTCGCCGAAAAGATAGGACTGGTTCTCCAAGAGCTCAGTGCCGAAGGCTATGAGGATGTCATTTTGGATTGCTCAGAACTTCCTGAATCGCCGCTGCGACTGATTCTTGCGCAAACCGCCATCGAATATTGCGCGGAGGAAGACCTGGGTATTCGATTGGTCGGAGACCGAGATATGTGGAAAGCCGTGCAAGAAGCCACCAGTGGCGTCACGGTTCAAATATTCTCTTCGGTAGATGAAGCCCTCGACGAAGAATAACCATCAGCGCGCCCTCTTCTATTGCCACATGGATAGCCATGTCCTAAATGGCCTCTCATGGATGAGCTTTTTAAAGCAGTGCGCGAAGAGTGCACCTCCGCGGAATGGTCTCAAGGTGTTCAGCTAAGTCGCCAAAATGCCGTCACCCTCCTGAATGAATCTGCGGATGAGATTGAACTGCGGGTCACTCTCAAGGGTGGTCTAAGCAGTGCTCAAGTCACTCTTTATCCAGAAGATGAGGATTGGAGCTGCGACTGCACCAAGCAAGACGCATCCATGCCCCTGGTAGCCGCTGCTGTCATCGCTTTGCGACAAGCCAAAAAAGAAGGCAAAGATCTCAAGGAAAATTCTGGCTCTGCGGGTCATGTGCATTACGAACTTAAAAGGGCAAAGCATGCCATCGCCCTAACTCGCAGTGCTGTGGTGGGGGAAATCACCCGACCCATTGGAGCAAGCCTTACCTTGATGGCCAAGAGCATCCAGTCGGCGGGACAACTTATCATCACCCCCGATGACCTTGAAGTTGAACGCATGACCGGCGGGCGTGGATACGAAGCTCAAAATACCACCCAACTCAACCGGCTCTTTAAAGTGCTCGAGGGCTGTGAGCACGTTTACTTTGAAAACCAAAAAGTAAACGTAGGAAGGCCCCAATGCGGACTTCGTGCTATCATTGCAGACCGAGGTCCGGACTACATGGTCACCATCCAAAAGGACGCGTCCATCAAGGAGGTGGTCTCTGGAATCATGCTGAGCACAGATTCAAGTGTGCATGCACTCATCGAGCCGGGCTTTTCTCCCGATGAGATTCGGCAACTCAAAGAAGGTAAAGTCTACCGGCAACAAAACGTAAGTCAGCTGGTTACTCAACTGCTTCCTAAATTGAAAAAAATTATGCCAGTGGTGGTCAAGACAAACCGACTACCTCAACTCAGCAGTATGCCAGCCCGCGTTCAAATCCATACCGATTCGGAGTCGGACAGTTTATTTGCATTGGCCACCATTGTTTACGGCGACCCCGTATGCGCGAGATTAGACGGCGATACGCTAACTCATATCAAAGGTGCCTTACCTGTTCGAAATCAAGAACAGGAACAAAAACTCAAACATCGACTGGCCAATGAACTATCGCTCAAGC
>CAZZDT010000154.1:0-7277 GCA_964652435.1 uncultured Bdellovibrionales bacterium | reverse complement strand
GCCTGTTGAACCTTGATGGTTTAGCAAACTGGTTGAGAGTGCCCGGGTATGACGGGCACTCTCTGAGTAGCCAGGAGTCAGGCTCGGCTTTTTGTTTTCGGTTCAGGGCCGAAAGTCGAGCTGACTTTCGTATCACTTATCAGTGACACAAAACTGTTTTAGGCAGGTGCTAGCCCTACCGATCACTCATGCGTAGTCCGACTTAAAAGATTCGCCACCCATGCAAATCTTAAAATGCGACTACATCCCAAATTGCGAAACTCGATTCTCTGAGCGTAAGATGACGCACCAATCCCTGTGAGTCATAACTGGCATTCCAAACCAGTGCGTTATGACCCTTAGTGAGACATCAAAACTGCTCAGCAGGACACACTCTGTCCACGAGTTGTCGTGTTAAGTCTTTAATTTATCTATGGAAATGGCTCTGTCTTCATCCATGTTCCTCCACGGAAGCGTCCTCACTGCTTGCCAGGCGATCGAGAGTACATCCGCTGATATTTGGTGCGAACTTAAGTGTTCGTTCACCCTATTCGTTCGGGATACCTGAGGAACTTGGGATGATGCCGAAGCATCCTATTGTTTAGTGTATAAACTCCCCAGGAAATACACCGTACCCCATTATGGTAGTCCCTCGGGATCGGTTGCGTCAATGAAATGGTGAATTTTTTAGGTAGGGAAATCAATAAAAGCGATCTCGACCCGTTGTAGTGCTACATCGACAAAATTCGGAAAAACTTGAGAGACTATTTTGCGATTAGTTATTTTTCTTAAGTTGATAGGTTCGCAGAGGCAATCGCGCTTTGCGACATTCGGCAGATTGGTCGCTGCATTTACTTTTTACTCCGGCAGCGGATTCGTCCAATTTGTAATTGAGAAAGGTTTGTCGGGCATCTTTTTCGCCATCTGCGTTTGAGTTTTCAAGCGCCAACATCTGTAAACGTAAAAGGTGTGCATCTCGAGGCTCTATCTTAAGGCCTGCTTGGGCAGCGTGGAGTGCTTTTATATGCTTGCCCACGGAGCCGTATGCAGCAGCTAAGTCTCTCCAGCGTCCTTCATCGTTGGGGGCAAGTTCGGCAGCTCGTTGAAAATGAGGAATGGCTTCCTCGATTTTCCAAACCTTACGCAGTGCTTCGCCTCTTAATCGGGCCAGGGAAGGTTGGTTTGGGGCCAGTCGCTCGGCGATATCAAGATTTACCGATGCTTCTTTGAGTTTAGACTGTTTGACAAAAACTTCCGCTAAGCTGCCATGAACCATAGCACGTTCAACATCTGAAATAGATGAAGGGAGAGTTTTCAGTGCATTGCTGAAACTGCTGACTGAGAGATTAAGTCTTTCTTGCAGATCATGCTTGAGAGCTAGACCATGTCTATACCATCTCAACCATCGCGGCGTTTGTGCTGTCTTCGTTTGGCCGATGAAGACTGAACTTTGCGCCATAAGCGTAGTAGGTTGAGGCAGACACGGGTCAATATCTACGCCGGTATGCTCTTTTGCTTTCTCTCGAAAAGGCTTTCCTGTTGATTTTGAAACCCGACAGACTTCGTCAAAAAATGCTTTACTGTAGCGTTGTTGAAGCAGCTTCGCTTCGATCCGAAGGGGCCATCCTATATTGTCCGGCAATGCAAGTTCGTATCGGGCTGCTTTTGAATCGGCCGGTGCGATGGTTTGGTCAAAGAGTGGAGTCCTGAAATGACCCACTCCATGGGTTTTGACCAGGTTACCATCGTCATCAACAAGGCCTACCTGCAGGATGTGCACGTCTTCTTGAGGACCCAGTAAATCATGCTTGTGCCCTGATGTGGCGAGTGTGTTGTCATTTGCATCAACGATTGTCAGTTCGACCCATACATTACGAAGGTCTCTGGCACCGGCTGGATAATGATGTCCGATTGCCACATTTGAAATAACGACATCGATTTGTAGGTCAGATGTTTGAGGTTTCTCTTCTGAATCGGTTGCTCGCCAAACACCTGAACCGTCACGCCAAGCAGGAACATCAATGGCGACGCGGTTTTTTAGTAAGCCTTCGACGCTTTGAAGTTGCTCAGTTTGGCCAGCAGCATGGGCCAAAGTTGTGTGACCGCCGGGGAATCGGTGAGAGTGCTTCACTTGGGAGTTCTCTTCTTGAGGCATATGACAGTCTCGACAGCTCTGTACGGAGTGAGGCGGTAGGATTCTAGATGCACTGACGGGGCCACTGAAACCCGAGCGTCTCCAGGGTCCGTGTTCATCGAGGGCGGGGAGGAAGACTTTATGTCCCGAGGCTTCTGATAAAAATCCTTTGTGACAACTGATGCAGAGCGTGTCCTGCTTTAAAATAGGGGATGCAAGGCGTTTTTTATGGGCAGCGAGACTGGCGGGATCTCCCTCGATCGGGATCGGTATTGGACTCGTGTCTAATGTGTAGCTTGCCACTCCATCTGCCGTGGCGGTGGTTATTCCATGACAACTGTTACACGTTATCCCCAAGTAGTTTTCGACGGTTTCGGGGACGATGGTTTTTTTGATTTTGTGGTTGAAGACCAATGTGGGGTCATGACAGCCACCGCAAAAACCTCCTTTGTCATGCCCCACTTCATCCACGTAACTGTTGAATGAAACCAGGTAGAAGGGATTGTTAAAGGATGAGAGAGCATGGGTACTTTGGCGCCATTGAGTTGTGTGGTCTGGGTGACAGCTTTCACATAGCTCGATTTCAGTGTGGGGTTTCGCGTTATAGGCTTGTCGGGAGGCAAGTTGAGCCATGGATGGTTTAAATGCACCTGCTTCCGCTGGGAGCAGCGGCTTTGGGGGTGTAGCAGGTTGTTGTGAGGGCTGGGGTTTTGATTGACATCCAAGTGTCAAAACTAAAATCGTGAGTACAACGATATGAGCCCGGAGTACTTTAGCTAGCATAACCTTACTATGGACTGGTTTTTTACCGATTCCAATCACTGAATCTATCCCGCGGCCTTGATTGTGTGCTCTGCGGGTTTTGGGTAGGCTGAAGCTATGAAGGCATTTTTCTCAGGTGTGTTTTGGGTCTGCGTGGCCCTGGCCGTGTCATTTTGGGGGCTCTTCGTCGTCGATCTGACCAGCTATGCAAAAATGGGAAATATCCATGAGCTGGTGGACCACAGTATTGAGGTTGCTGGCAGTCGTGACGAGGTTTTTGCCAAGGTTTCCGGACTGCAAGCTCTGCCCATTCAAGAGGAACCTGAATCTGAATCTGAATCTGAATCTGAATCCGATGTACCCGCGGAAGTTAGACCTCGCTTTACTGGAGAGTCGATGCTGGAGCTACCTGGCTTTGAGGAATATGGCGCCGCGAGCTTACTTTTGGTGGAGCATCGCCTCTTTGACTTTTTACTTTTTCAAGAGCGCTACGAGACAGTGGTATTTTTACATAGTCTTGGATTTGAACAAGTCAGTCCCGGGGTTACCGAGATAAGCTGGCAGATCCAATCGCCGAATACCCAATGGTGGTTTCACGGCTTTATCATGTACCCGGCCACTTATCTTTGGAAGCTAAAGGTTGCTGAAGTTCTTGATAAGGTTAAGGAAAACCTCGAGAAGGGGTAAAAAGTGGATATTTTCTTCCACTTTGGGCTCTCGTGATTATTTTCAAATAAAACTCTTAAGTTATTGGTGCGAATCTTCGATGTATAGAACATGGAGACCGTGGCTTGGTCCAGATCAGGGAAATGAGAATTTCCTACGCAAGCCAGGATAACACTTCTAAAAAGTGGGACATCCGGCTGCTGACTGTTGGTATCAAAAAGGGGGCGCGCCCAAACGCGTCCCCTTTTTTTTTATAGTGTGTCTTAAATCACAAAAGGAATAAGGGCTCGCCGGCTTTCTGGGTAATCCGGAAATTTGTCTTGGTACCACTTATGGTTGGTTACCGCTCTCGGCGCGAGATTGGCTGCAGTGTAAATTGCAAAAGCGAGTCCAGCCAATGACCATGTGGCGATTGCCCAACCGAGCCACTCCAAAAGTTCGCCGAGGTAATTGGGGCATGAGACAAACCGGTAAAGTCCCCCTTGAGGAATTTTGTAGCCAGACTCTCCGGGCTTTCTAAGGTTGATCAGGATATTATCGGATTGCCGGTTGATGACCATTCCTGCAAAGAAGACAATGACACCAATGATGAACCGAGGGTCTGTTAACCAATCCATGGAGTACTGACCAAAGTGGCTGATCCAGCGCGCATTGATGTAGGCGTTGAGGCTGTTGAAGATAAGTGCCAACAAGAGTACGAGCGCGGGCATATGCTTACCACTGTGCCGAGTTTTAAATGGGAAGACATAGGCTCTGTATATGTAATGTGTTTGCCATAAGAACAAAAATATCAGGGGAACGGTTTCCGCCCGAAACTGCCCCATGCTGTAAAACCCAAAAAAGACAAGTACCGGCGGTGTTTCCATCAGAATCCATCCGGTCCTGGCGGGTATCGATGGACCCCAGCCTTCAGACATATGACGGCCGTAGGGGGCAGTGATAAAAACGACCATCACAAATGTGACGGCGGCCATTCCAAAAATGAGCCATACAATCAGGCTATGAATTTCTAGGGTATCCGGCATGCTACACCGTTATCCTTTCTTTTCAGGTAAATCGATTAAGCCTTGGTCGGCAAAGAATCGATAACTGTCTTCGATTGTTTGCGAGAAAGGTCTGGGAGCATAACCCAGCTCTTCTTGCGCGCGTCGTGTGTTGACTCGAGGGCTGTTGCTCAAGACGTCGAGTGCCTCGTGATTAAGAACCGGCGTGGTTCCCCGAACTCTGGACCAAACCGAAACCAAGGGGATGAAGCTGCGAACCAGCCAAGTCGGACAGTGAATTGGATTGAATCGGTTCACGCAGTCTGTAGCGATTTTCGCCAAGTCCAAAATCGGGTGAAAATGCCCACCCAATAAATAGTTCTTTCCTGGGCTTCCGTGTCTTGCCGCCAAAATGGCGCCTCGGGCCACATCTCTCACGTCTACCCAATCGACTCCTCCAGGAGGAAGCATGGGGATTTTACGGTGGTAGAGATCGAGTAGCAGTTTACCGGCTCTTGATGGCCTGAAGTCAAAGGGACCTATGACTGAACTTGGATTGATAATGACAACTTCTAAATCGTTGGCTTCACCTATTTCGAGCACCGCTTCTTCCGCGGCCGCCTTGGAGCGATCATAGACGGGATAATGGTCAGCGATTGCTCTTGGAGCAGTTTCGTCCAGAACTCCATCGCGGCCGGGACCAACAAATGCCTGGATGGAGCTGCAGTGCACCAAGCGTTTCACACCTGCTTGAGCCGCTGCCTGGGCTACGTTACGAGCACCCTCCACATTGGTTTTCCAAACTTGTCCATCGGGATCGCCAGAAAGTGAGATAATGGCCGCAAGGTTGTAAACTTCGGTGCAGCCTTGAAAAGCTTGTGCCAGACTTTCGGGATCGCGAAGGTCACCGGAAACTTTCTTGGCGTCTTGAGGCAGGGAGCCAGGATTTTTGCGGATGACTGCGCGCACTTCTCCGGGCTCATTGACCAATTGACGTACGAGTGCCTCACCGATGTGGCCGGTGGCTCCCGTAACTGCTTTGGTTATGTTCTCGCCCATCGCTCCCGCTTGTCCTTTTGAATCTGAATGCGTCTAGCACCAGCGTACCGTTCTATCGACTTCAGGTTAGTAACGGCTTGTCAGGAATTATGGTTTCAGGACGGTGAAATGTAAGCAAATGTCTTGGAAACGGTCTTGAATCTGAAGGAGTGACCATATACTCCTTGGGGCTGCATTTTTTCCCGGGGGAAGATTCATGAATTTAAAGGTCTACCAAGTTATGTTTAAGAGATTGGTTTGTGTTTTGAGTATCACTTTGATGCTGGGAGCATGTGGTGGTGAATCGTCACCGGGAGAAACGTGTAATGATGCTTCTTGCTTCCTGCCGCCGGCGGCTGTTTGCCAAGGTGATAACCTTGTTTCTTACGCTGACGAGGGCACTTGTGATGACTCAGGTCAATGCACCTATCAGCAAGAGGTGACCAATTGCGCTGCACAAAATGCGCAATGTATCGAGGGTGCCTGTGTCCCAGTTGAAGAGAATTTATGTGAGGGCGTTGTGTGTGATGCGCCTCCGGCTTCTGTTTGTGACGGCAACAGCGTCGTGACCTATGAGGCTACTGGTGAATGTGTGGGAGGTGTATGTGAGTATGACTCCACCACAACTGCCTGCGACGATGGTGAAATCTGTGTTGATGCTGAATGCGTTCCTGAGCCTGACCCATGTGAGGGAATTGTTTGTGATGCGCCGCCGGAAGATGCATGTGACGGAAACACTGTGGTGAGTTATTCCGCAGAAGGCTGGTGCGAGGCCGATGGAGAATGCTTCTATGAAGACCTCCGGACCGATTGTGCCGAGGGTGAAGTTTGTGCCGACGGTGTTTGTTATGAGGCTGGTGCGGTCAATTTGGTGATAACTGAATTGCATTACAATCCTGCTGTTTCTCAAGGCGATGATGCTGATTTTGAATTCATCGAGATCTACAATGCAGGTATGCCCGTCAACCTTGAAGGGTATTCTTTTTCCAGCGGCGTAACCCATATATTTGAGTCTTACGAATTTGCCTCTGGAACTTATTTGGTCGTTGCGGCCAATGCTTCATCCTATACAGGAACCAATGTTCTCCAATGGACAAGCGGGACGCTGAGCAACAGCGGTGAGACAGTGAGCTTACAAGATGCAGCGGGAAATCTCGTTGATAGCGTGACGTTCGACGATTCAGGCGATTGGAGCACTTTGGCGGATGGTGCAGGCTATTCCCTTGAACTCAGAGATATCGCTTTAGACAACGATTTGGGAACCAGTTGGCAAGCAAGCTTTGTTTCTGGAGGAACTCCAGGAGCTGAAGTTTCTACAGCGCCAGACAGTATTTCTCTTAGCATTGAAGATATTCGTTTGGGTGATCACGTTGGCGACTTTGTGACCACCGGCGGTGTTGTAACCGGTGCCTTTCCTGAAATGACGCGTTTTAGCATTCAAGTGGGTCAGGGCGCGGGCACTGCAATTTGGGTTGAAGGCGTAGGTGTGACTCAAGGTGACCAAGTTGAAGTCAGTGGACCGGTTGTAGACGACAGTGGTCGCTTGATGGTTTGGGCAACAGAAACCACCATCATCTCATCAGGTGAGGCCATGCCTGAGCCCCA
Organism: uncultured Bdellovibrionales bacterium; assembly: GCA_964652435.1. GTDB lineage: Bacteria > Myxococcota > XYA12-FULL-58-9 > XYA12-FULL-58-9 > JABJBS01 > JABJBS01. The sequence goes on along the minus strand of CAZZDT010000154.1, from coordinate 110 downwards.
AATGCTCACCACTTTTGAAGCGGCCAATGATGATTGGGAAGGTGTTCTCATTGAAGTCACTGCAACCTGCACGCAATCGGAGCTTGGTTACGGCGAGTGGGGCGTAGACG
>CAZZDT010000153.1:0-7284 GCA_964652435.1 uncultured Bdellovibrionales bacterium | reverse complement strand
CTCTCCCCTTCGCTCAACTCACAAGGCGAACTCATGGTTGCAGCAGCAGTTGGTATTTCTGCCCAAGCCGGTGACCAAGCCGCCAGCTTGCTGAATATGGGAGTCGATGTATTGGTGCTCGATACAGCTCATGGCTATCAACGCCGAATGATTGAAGCACTGAAAGCGGTTCGAAAAGTGGTGGGCCCAGATTTTCCACTGGTAGCCGGAAACGTCTGCACCGCAGAGGGAACCCGAGCTCTCATCGAAGCGGGGGCAGACATCATCAAGGTAAACGTTGGACCGGGAGCGATGTGTACCACCAGGATGCAGACCGGCGTCGGGCGACCTACTTTCTCCTCCGTGCGTGCCTGCGCACAAGCAGCCAATGAACTGGGCAAACATGTGTGGGCCGACGGTGGCGTGCGACATGGCCGAGACGTTGCGCTCTATCTGGCGGCCGGTGCAAGTCGGGTGATGGTGGGTACAACTCTGGCGGGAACCTACGAAAGCCCCGGTGATATCAAAGAAGATAAGGATGGATTTCTCTACAAAGAGAACTATGGCATGGCCAGTGCCCGTGCCGTGAAATTTAGAACCACTGGTATCGACCCCTTCGAACAAGCCAAAAAGAGCTTTTTCCAAGAAGGAATTTCCACTTCACGGATTTATTTGCGTCCCGGACTAGAAAATGTGGGGGCGATCCTTGTGAATTTCATCACCGGAGTGCAATCCGCATTCACCTACATTGGTGTTGATAATATTAAGGATTTCCACCAATCGGCGGTGATCGGAGTGCAAACCGCCTCCGGTTTTGGGGAGGGAACACCTCACGGGCGGGTTCGGCGCTAAGTCCTTAAACCACCTACACATTGTGACATACTGAGCATCCCTATATCCTTGTTATGCGAAATGGGGTCCATCAGGTGACAACGAAACGAGAGGTGCTGTGTATCGACTCCGGACTGGGTTCTGGAATGGGCAGGCTCGCTCATTTGCATGACCACATCAAGTCTCTCAATTTCCACATGATGGCCACCTCCAATACCCAGTGGCTCGCTTCCTATCTAGAACACACAGAACCTTTCGCGGCAGTCATTGTAGATGGCAATGTGCTCAATGAGGAAGAAAGTGACGCACTGATTTCACAGGTCCGCGGCTCACAACCCGACGTTCCCATCTGTTGGCTAAGAGCCAGCTCACCTCTGATGAAACATTATCGGCCAGACCTTCCGGACAAAGCATTAGAACTGGAAGGAACGCCAGAAGAGCAAATCAAAATCATCAATGATGCCCTCAAGAAGCGATACTTTCCACGGATCGTGGCCTACGCGATGGAATTTAGTACACGGTTATCTATCAAACAGTCGTTTCACCTTAATTTCGAGGAACGCCCATCCTATCTTAGGTCAAGCCATGAAGCCTTAGCCGAAGTCAGCGGTATGATTTCATTCTATGGACACGAGACCATCGGTTCTGTTGTTGTCAGTGGTTCCAAAGAAATCATGGCTGCATGCTGTGAGCATATGCTGCCCGCAGCACCCAATGCAGCGGCAACCCAGGCGCAAGACATCGCCGGGGATATGTGCAACGCCATTGTAGGACGCCTTAAAGGATTTCTAGAGCAAAACGGAACACGCATTCAGAGTACTTGGCCTATTACCACCACTGGATACCCCACCAGCCTTGCATTTGGCACAGGTAGAATCTCGTTGGTGCAAGATCTCTCCAGCGAAAAGGGTGCCCTCTTTGTTGAACTGTATCTGGATTCGTTTGATGCACTGGCCATGCGCCGTAATCTGCGTTCACGTAGCGTCAACACCGGCGAATTGAAGTTCTTCTAATCTATCTACGATTCAAGAAGTTCATAATCCTGCTTAATCAATCTCAACTCGAGACTTTCACGCGCTGCAAAAATCTCAAAATTCGAACCATGCATTTTTGCGCGAGCACGAGCCTGGTCAACAAATCCGTCAATCTCCGCATCAGAATGGTTGGGGTCATGATGAAAAAGTGCCAAACGCTTTGCTCCGGCTTGAACAGCTAAATCTACTGAAGTGGTAAACCGAGGATGCCCCCAACCAACCTTATCCACATACTCTTGGTCGGAATATTGTGAATCAAGGATAATTAAATCTGCATCTTTAAAGAAGGAAACATAATCATCCGGCAGAATTCGGAGCTTGGCCGGATCCTCAGCCGCCCGCTCTTCCGGCCCAAACTTTCCTTGATTCAAGAACAAATCTATTTCGCAATCGGTTGCGTAAATGGCTGACATACCATCGTAGGTAAATTTAAATGCGTTACTGCCACCTGGGTGCGGTTGCTTTAAAACCGAAACCTCAACACCTTGAACCATCGTGCCATTGGGGTCGAGCGGCTTCGAAACAATATCAGCACTCAATTCAGAGAAATCGACCGGAAAATAATCGTTTTGCATTTGTCCCGAGAGCAGTGAGTGGGACTTATTCTCCGCAATATCAACTCCATAAACATTGATGATTTGCCCTTTTTTGTAAGCAACATCAAAAAACGGAAAACCCTGAATGTGATCCCAATGAGAATGACTAAAGAACATATGAAATTCGGGCTCTATGTTCTCGCGCCATTGTAGAGAATCGCCAAGCTCACGAATACCGGTACCGGCATCACATATGAAGAGATGATTGTTGATTCGAACTTCCACACAAGCCGTATTCCCACCGTACACGCGGGTCTTATGACCCGGAGTGGGAATAGATCCACGTACGCCCCAGAATTTAACAAAGAAACTCATACAACCGCCTCGTGATAGACCAAAACTAAATTCCCAATTTGCAACTGGTCACCTTCACAAAGGTTCACACTGTGAACACGCACACCATTTAGAAAGACCCCATTCGTACTATCTAGATCTCGAAAGGCGTAACCCTGCTCAATTCGAACCACTTCGAGATGCTGGCGAGACATTTGGTCACACTCAAAAACCAAATCCGAAGAGGAAGAGCGACCAAGCACATAATGGTCAGCAGTTAGACGAATCATCCGCGGCGCCCCTACCCCACTCAACTGCTCAAACGCAGGAGTTCCATGGGTAATTTTCGCGCGCCCCATAACGGCCGACTGACCATGCACAGTTTTTTTGGTCTGCTCGTCTGTAAAATGTCCATTGGACATGAGATTTCCCTCGTCCTGCCTTTACCAGCTAGATACAAACTATAAGCGATATCAGTAAGTTTCTTCAAACCCTTAGGAAAGATTGCCTTGAAAGCCATCTCCACACAAACCTATATTATTTCGGAAATCGCAATTCCGATAAACATTTAAAGATCCAGAACACTTAAGTCGGCCTCAAAACCGTCGATGACGTTAGGTAGTCGATATTGTCTAACCAGAAACGAACGAAAAGCTTATGAAAACCCACAGCTTAAACTTCAAAAATGCCGCGCATCTGGGGTGCCTTCTTACGTTGGCCTTCCTTCTGGTGAGCTGCAGCTCTCCCCGTCTCTTTCAGTTTCAAGATATCAAGTTCTTCACAAGCTCCAGTGGGCAAGCCCAATTAGGCAATCTCGGCATTATGAGCGCCGACAATGGATTCGGCTTTCAACGGGTCGCCTTTCTCTCCGACTGCCAAGACCACTCTTTACCCGTGTCTATTGATGCGACCATTCATGGCATTTTGCCACTGCAAAACGCCTTCGGTCCCGGAACAAGGGCAAAACAGCTCAGTGTCCTCTTGGGGATTCCTAAGGAGAACTTAGACGAGTCGTCGGTCTTACTCTTAGCAATTAACCCTCTTGATGCGCAGCAAAGTGCTGCAAATTGGGCCGAAGGCTGCAAGGCTCTGGTGGGTCGAGATCCCGAACAAACCCGCATGATTATTTCTGTTGCCGCTCTGGTCCCACACCATATCCTTAGCCCAAAAATGACATCGAATCGGCTAACCGCTCAAATATCGCCGCGCGGCCACATTACTCTCACGGTCCACAAAAAGAAGAAGCAAGAGATCAATGTGGCGCCGCAAGCAATCTTCGCCTGGCGCTCGGGTCATTTCTGTTGGCCGACAAACCAAGATACGCCACCGATCTTGCGCAGTGACGACCCTGGATTTGCGCCCTGCCCAGAAGGCTACGATACGATTGTCCCGGTGGACTCGTCTTGGTCGGTTCAAAGCCAAGAGAACGAGGATACCTCAAGTGAGCCCGAGGACATCAGCCCTACCCCAGAAGAAGAAGCGCCAACCAATGAACCCGTGCCCGGTGAGACCGGCGCATCTGCTCAAACCACACCTTCTCTTTGAGACGTTTAAGGTCACCTCGTTTTTGGTGAGACGCACCGGGTCACTCTTATATAAGTAGATTGAGATCAACTGGGTCACAAAGTAGCCAAGGACATAATATTACGTTCTATACGGGCGCTCACTGAGTCAAATGAGGTCCAATCGGGCCCAGGACTGAGGCCAATCAGGGAAAAATCAGCTTTCCAAAATGAACAAGTTCAATGTTTACAGGGATTCCATTGAGGGTAATGAGGTCAATAATGGCTGGTCCGTAGGCTGCCCCGGATTCATTTTTAGAAGTTACCAATCTAGATTTTGGGGATCCCAGAGTGCAATTCAGGAAAAGTTTGACCCAAATTGAGACAAAACCAACGATCGAATACGATCCAAAATTGATTTATACGATGGACCTCAAACGACTCACGATTCTCGCCGGGATCTATTATTTCCTATAATCCTCGATCTATTAAGCAAGTACAGACGATCTCTCCGTGAGGCAAACTAGGTCATTTAATGTGATTTCGAGGATCCAGGATCTTGTCTGCGTTGAGAAACATATGGGACAAATAAGACAGAGGGGGGTGAGTCTGTCCGGGTTTCATTTGCGCGAGTTTCCGAAACCTTCAAACTCATTCCAACATAACCGGCATGGCCGTGAATTGAGTTGAACTGGGTCAAAATATGCGTTTTTGACTCTGGGTTCGTGCGCTCTTTCACTTAAGTGCCTGTAATCACGTTTAAATCGTGAAAAATTCGTTTAACACTCTTTTTGAAGAGTCACAAACTTTAAGGTCTAGGTGTGCCCAGCGTGAGTCGAATGAGGTCAAACAGTGAGTCGGTCAAGGTCACAGAATCACTAAGGCATTGTTTTTATTTGGCTTTACCGAAAGCTATCTCAACCAGGGTCCATGACCAATTGAGATGCTTCAGGTCACTGACTGAGTCACGCTGGAGAAATCATTGAGATATTCAAGGTCATCCACTGAGGGCAACCAGGTACCAGAACGGCACTTAAGTCTTAGTAATTGCGAGAGAATTTCAATCCTAAATGTTCTTAAACGATCTAAATATTCTAAACTCTCCGCCCAAGGGCTCAACACCAAGAGAGAAAATTTTTATCGGAAAGGATAACCATGCCAGCTGCTAAGCGAAAAAATGACCAGGCAGAATTTGAGCTGATCCAAAATGTTGAAGGTGTAGCCTTTGATGAAATGAACTTGGTTGAGCTTCCGTTTGCTCTTTTGACCGATGCAAAAGAAGCACGCTCAAAGCCAGTCATTGAAGTTCCCCTGGCACCGGATGGCTCGGAAGCCCTGGTATCCAACGCAAGAAGCTCGCTTCCAACGGCCTTGGCAGAACGGGTCGTACTGGGATTGCTCTGGCTAACTCAGCAGCAAAACGGTTTTAAAACTCATGTGGTAAGATTCCCACTTCGTATTCTGGTAGAGCAATACATGTATCCAGGCAGGTTTAGTAAAAACCGAGCCAGTGGTGCGTTTATGAAACGGGTAGAAGAAGAAATTAACCGAGTGGCGGATACTCGAATTCACTCAAACCGCTGGTACGATAAGAAATTACAACGAACCACCCAAATGAATGCAGCCATCATCGATTATATCCAAGTGATTCACGAAGGCGGTCGAAATAGCGCTCGAGTTGTAGAGCTGCGTTGGGGGGATCAACTCTTCAACAGTGTCAAAGCAAAATATACAAAGGCGCTGGATGTCCGCACGCTGCTGAAAATTCAAAGACCGCTGGATTTAAGATTCTACCGCTGGCTCGACCGGCAACTGGCAACAAAACGGGTTCAAACAGTCGAGTCCTGTCAAAACTTCGCAAAATATAAATTGCTGATGCGGGGGCAAAAGATAGATCGAGGAGGACGAACCGCGTCTAGCTATATCGTTGGTAAGCTCAGAGAATCATTGGAGAAATTGAACGATATAGGCTTTGGCGTCCGGATGACAGTGAAGCAAGATCAGGCCGATTTTCGGTTGGTCTTTGAGAAATTAGAGACCAGTGACAACGAGTCGGTTTCCATTGATGAGACCGCTGAAATTGTTCGTGAGTTTCAACGGCATGCTCATGATTTGCCAGCGAACGCTAAGCCTCGAAAAATCTCGGAGAGCGACCGTGACGAAGCCGCACGCTGGCTTGAAGATTATGAGAAAGAGTTGTCCATTTGGCTCGTGAAACGCTGTGTGAGGCTCCACAAGCGCAGCCGTCAGGGTGATCAGACGCTCTTTCGATTCAAAGCTCTATCGTTTTACGAAGCGAAGGCGTTGGCGGATTGGGAGCGCGAGGAAGCCAAGAAGAAGAAAAAGGGCATCGAGGTTAACCAAGAGCTCGCGGACAACGTGGAGGACGCGTGGGAAGCTTACCGGTTTGAGCAAGTGACTAAGGCTCGTGATGGTCTTTCCGCTAAAAAGCTAGCAAAGCTTGAGCAAGAGGCCGCGCAAGAAGTGGAAGATGAGATCAGTAAAGCGCAATTCAAAACGCCAAAAAGTGCCCTCAAAGCTATCATTCAGACGCGAGTCGAAGAGAAATTGATGTCGGATGCGGGCTGTTTGGATGAAGAATCTTTCTTTAAGCAGTGGCGTGCATAGGCTGCCCTGCCCTTCTCGCTTGTTGCTGAACAGACATATTTCTGAATTCTTAGTTCGCATTTCCGAAATACGAAAAAGGAATTCGGAATAATGGGCGTGTGTCCGGACTCGGCGCACCAGTTTTCCTGTTTCGTTTGATTCGACTAAAGAGCCTGAGTCTTTTTTCCTTAGTGACCTCTTAGATGAATCCCGCTGCGTTTGTTCAGCTCGATAAGTATTTTTAGGATTTCCGAATTCCGATAATCGTTGAGAGGCTGATTTAATAGGCTTGTGGGGATTTCGGCCTGTTGGCTCGCTAACGCTCCTGTTTTCTGAATTCGGAAATCAGATATCGGGATATCGAAGCTGAATACTGTTTTTTGTGATTTCCGAAATCGCTTTTCTTATATCTGTTTTCTTATTTCGGGGTTCATAATTCTTATTTCTGAATGAAGAATAGAC
>CAZZDT010000152.1:0-7296 GCA_964652435.1 uncultured Bdellovibrionales bacterium | reverse complement strand
AAGCTCTCATCTCGGCCATCGCCTCCCGTGAGCTAAGAGCTGGCCTAGACGTTTTCGAAAACGAGCCTGCCGCTACGGACACCGAATTCACATCTGCGATTGCAGATCAGGGCAACGTCTACGGCACACACCACATTGGAGCCAGTACCGATCAAGCATCCGAAGCGGTCGGAGACGAGGTCATTCGCATCATTGAAACATTTCGATCCGAAGGCTGGGTGCCAAACTGCGTAAATATTGCAGACTCCACTCCGGCAACCCACGCCCTGGTAGTCCGTCATGCAGATAAAGTTGGCGTTTTAGCCAACCTGCTGAATCAGCTCAAAGAAGAGGGTATCAACGTACAGCAGATGGAAAATATCATCTTCAAAGGCGCCGCTGCTTGTGCCCGTATTCAATTGGCCACTTCACCCAGTGCCGCGTCTATGGCAAGTATCGATTCAAACCCAGATGTGTTCAGCACATCCCTTGTGACATTGGAGAACTCATGACCCGCGCCCACAATTTTTCCGCCGGCCCAGCAGCTTTGCCTTTGCCTGTTCTTGAATCCCTTCAAGGTGTTCTCACCGAGTTTGAAGACACTCAAGCGGGACTCATGGAAATCTCCCACCGCAGTAAACAATTCGATAACGTAGCGAAGACTGCAGAAAGTCGATTGCGCTCCATCTTGAACGTTCCCGAGGACTACTCCGTTCTCTTTCTTCAGGGTGGCGCAAGCTTACAGTTCTATATGACTGCTCTGAACCTTCTAAGCCCGGAAGACCGTGGTGACTACCTCTGTACCGGTGCATGGAGCCAAAAAGCAGTGAAAGAAGCCAAGCGATGCTCGGCCTCTGATAATATTTGGACTCCTGACGACGGCGTATTCAATCGTGTCCCAGGGCAAGGCGACTATACTCTCAGCGATAACGCGCAGTATCTTCACTACACCACCAACAATACGATTTTTGGAACCCAGTTCGCACAAACCCCGGATGCTGGTGACGTTCCACTGATTGCCGACATGTCCAGCGATATCTGCAGCCGACCGGTTGATGTGTCCAAACATGCCGTCATCTATGCTGGAGCTCAAAAGAATCTGGGCCCCAGTGGCGTCACGGTTGTGATTCTCTCACCATGGGCCGTTGAACGCAGCCGCAGCGTTGGGCAAAGCCGCCCCGGTGGTCTGCCATCCATGCTGGATTACGGATTGATGGTGGATAAAGAATCGCTCTTCAACACACCCAATACCTTCGGCATTTATGCCCTCGAACGTGTTCTAAACTGGATCGAGACCGAAGGCGGTGTAGAAGCCATGGCCAGTTTAAACGACGCCAAAGCGGCTCATCTTTACGGTGCACTGGATGCAACCGATTTCTGGACTCCACACGCAATCGATGGCAGCCGCTCACGTATGAACGTAACGTGGCGTGGCCCGAGCGAAGAGCTTGAGAAAAAATTCATCGCGGAAGCAGATGCCGCCGGTATGAAAGCCCTCAAAGGCCACCGCTCAGTGGGAGGCATTCGTGCCAGCACTTACAATGCGTGCTCCATGGCAAGTGTTCAGGCACTGGTAAGCTTTATGAAAGATTTTGAAGCTAAAAACGGCTAATTCAACAAACCTTTCAATCAGGCATAGACAACCGATGGTTGTCTAAGGGACAATTTTACCATGACCGGTGTTTTATCCATTGCGTTTGTGAGTGTGTTGTTTGTGAGCCTTATATTCCTGGCGCTCAACAACCCTCTGGAAAAAGCCATTCAACGAACGCTTAAAGCGCAAAGCCTTGCTCCCATCATTGAACATCTGGGAAGACATGATACGCCCGCGTTGCCTGATATGTTTCATCGAGCCATCAACCGCCTTTGGACAAGCCATGAGCGCGAGCTTGCCACGGGATTGATTCGACATCTTACGGTCACCCACCCTGAAGCCAAAATCACGCAGTACTGGCTTCAACAAACTCTCACCATTGAGCCGGCCTTAGCCCGGGAGAACTTCGACGATGATTTTCTTCAACGGTACTTTAATCCGCAGGTTGCTTCCCAATGTGGGCCCGGTGGCTGAAGCACCTAAGGTTCACCGGTTCGGTGAAAACAACTTTTAAAATACAAAAAGGCCGAAGAGCAGCAATGCGCTTCGGCCTTTTTGTTTTAATGATAAGATTCTAGGAATCAGTGAACTTGCACAAACCGTCTTCTTAGAGACATGGCTCCAACCAAGAGCAGGAGCAACCAAAGGTTCGCATTGCCACCGGTGGAGCTACAGCCACCTTTCTCTTCTCCAGAGATGCCATCTTCAGCATCAGTGCCAGCACCATCGATGCTGTCTGTACCTTCTTCGGTCACTTCTGGTTCAGGTTCGACAAACGCGACAATACAGAAATCATCAATCGTCCAGCCACCCATTTCAAGGCCGCCATCCGTTTGAATTTCATATTTAATCTGAACACCACCGCGATAAAGCTGCTCGCTCACATCGATGCTGTGAAAACGCCACTCTTTATCTTCGTGGTGTGTATCGCCATTTTCACCGGCGGAATAATTTGTCCAAACCGGAGTGTCGTTGGCGTAAATCGTTGCTTGGTCAAAGAAGCTATCTTCAATGTTCAACCAGCGACGATACTGTAAATGCACGTTTTCATACTTGCCCACATTGATAGTAGGACTGATCAAAACATTACGCTTATCCGGTTGGTACATTCCATTGTAGTCGCCACCACCCAAATCGTTTCCGACGACCTTGTCACCGGAGTAAGCCTCCGTTGGGTCACCACTACCAGGTGTGCTTTCTAAACTTCCATGCATCCAATCGTTAGCACCTTCGCGGTCTTCACCGGCAAGAAGCTCATTGTCCCAAGCAAGGAGGTCCGCATCACTTTCAAAATCTGTACAGTAAATTGGAATCACTTCACCGTAGAAAGCCTGGTACCAACGGTCCGCAGGGTTTTGTGGATACTCAATCTTCGCTCCATTCTCTTGCTCTGCCTCGACCTGGTAGTAAACCACCCGGCCAGGCTCAGCCGCAGGAATTTCTGCCTGCAAGACATTGCCATCACCTACCAGAGCTGCTCCTTCTTCACGCTCCTCGCCTTCCCAGCGCCATTTCACGCGAATATTGCTCAGGCCCATTCCAGGGCACTGGCTGGCAGTGGTGGTTACGCTTACCTTCAGGTTATCCATGACTGGACGGCCCATCACACCACTGATTTCGGGATCCGCAAGACCATGCAATGCGAACGCATCCACAATGGTACATAGATTGGTTGTACCGTTGCTCAAGTCGCCATCATCATCATCTACGGCCAAAACTTCGACATAAGTGGTTGGAACATCCGATGCTCTTTGCAATGCACCGAAGAAAAGTTGATCCGCATAGGCTCGGCCATCTTCCGCGCCCATTTGCTCAACCAGCTTCTTTCTCAGATCCCACATGGCTCCACCAAAGATCAGACCTGTCTGGTGTGTGTCGGGGTGAATATCATCAGGCCAAGAGTAGTTGCGATTGTCCAAGTGGCGCAGCGGTGAATTCGACCGGAAGAAACCTCGGCCCATTCCTGGGTCATCGGTTACCGTTGCCGACCAATAATCCGAAGCACCTTCACTCAGCGCTCCATCAAAAGCACCGGCACCCCAAATGATAGCGTGGGCGTGGAAGGAGTGACCAAACTCATGCATGACCACATCGTTAAGCCGTGCTGTGTTGGAACACTGGTTGCTGCCGGCGTAGAAGTGGATATCCGTTCCGTCAGAATAAGCGTTGCAGTTTCCGTCTTCCATGTTCACGATGACATTCAATGCATCGTCCTGAAGCCATCGCATGTTGGGCGCAACAACTTGTGCTTGGTTCTTCGCAATGGTCGCTGCTTGGAAAGAAGTAATCTGCGCATCATCGTATTCGTTGTCTCTTCGGTCCAGAGTAAAACTACCACCCGCAAGAAGCTCTTGCTCCATTGAGAAATCTGCACCGGCTGCATTGCGAACATCCACGTATGGGCCCGTTGTTTCAAGCGTTGCAACAACAGACTCAGCATCACCGATATCCACTTCACCACTGGCATCGGTGTAGAGATTCGTTCCATCGATTCTGGTCTTCAGTGTCTCCATAGGGCGCTCTACGAGTATTCCGCCGGGCCAGCGTTCTGGCGTGATTGCTTGAATCTTCGATGTTACGAACATCAGCTTTTGCTCTCGAGCAACTTCTGCTCCCGTTTTCACATCGATAAAAACTTCCCACTTTCCGACCGGCTTCTTCGCGTCCAACGTCACCCGCATAACAGTCGCGTATTGAGGGGCTTGGTTGTACTTGAGAAGAGGTAAAACAAAGGGACCCTCTACAACTGCACCACTAAGAGTAGAACCGGTTTCCTTGATGATCCAAGCCTGAGCAATTCCCTTGGCCTCTGATTCAGAAATAGTTTGCTCGACCGCATCAACCTTAACGTGAGGCAGAGCTTCACTGCCGATCACAAACAAGCGGTCATTCTTAAATCGAAAACTTACCTGACCACCCAAAACTTCCAGTCCGTCCTTATACTGAATAAAGCCGATGGTACGGATGTCTTGACCAAGATGATTGGACACGGCCTTAAAGTCTCGAAACGAAGCGCCCGGCGCTAACAAGTCGATGTGCTCCGCCAAAAACGCTTCCGCCGCCCGCTGAGCAATGGCTTCAGACTGCATACTGCCAGGAGCAAAAATACCTTTACCAAAAATTCGAGTAGGAACGGCCGTTCCATGATCCCAAAGTGCTCGCCAAGCTGAACTATTTTGCGCAAAGCTTGGGGCAATGGCCGAAGAATTTTTGAAGTCCAACCAAGATTTATTGGCTGCTTCTGGAACATCCCAAGACGTCTCTCGAGTCAATCGACTCCTAGAATCGTCCGCAAACAATAAACCTTCTTGTCCATGAAGATGCTCAGGGGTTTGTACCGCTGAAGCGGGCATACAAACCAAAGACATCAAAACCGACAAAACAAGGGAGAGTTTTAAAGTGAAGGAATCCGTCACAGCAGTGCACAGCTTCCGAGAAACATAAATTCGATGGTGCATATCTTACTCCAACAGGAGGGGGCATTTCCTGTTGCGTAGAGATTAGTCACTGCGATCGGTAAGGTCTATTTGAATATAATTGTCGCGATTATATATGTAGGTTTTATTCTCACAAAGGACCATATCTCAGATGTAAACGAATGTCCTACATCTGACCACATGTCCCGGGTCCGCTACGGAATATCCTTCGGATCTGCTACCTCCGGCGGTACCCCCTTCGGATTTACGCGACTAATTCCATATCCTTTTTGTCTGAGATGATTCAGCAGATTTCTTTCACCCACAAGATGTCCAACCCCGACCACGATGAAGTACGGGCCCGGGTCCATCAACAAACGATCGATGCTCTGCGCCATGGTTCGATTGCGTGAATACATAACCTTCTCCATATACTCACGCACGCCGGGGTTATCACCGCCTGATGAAACAATCTTGGCCATCGCCTCGATATCACCGCTGAAATAAGCATCTACAATTCTATCGATCTCTGCCCCAATCTCATCGATGTGGAGCAATGTTTGCCGCATATTCTCTTCGTCTTGCTTAGGACCCAACGACGACAAAACGTCGATCTGGTACTCGGGACTTTCAAGTTCACCGATGGGTTTCTTTTCTGCGCGGGCTCGGGAAATGAACTGCTTATCAATTCCATTGTCGGGCGAATAACCAGCGCGGGTCATCACCAGCACGCTCGCCGTCAATGAAAGAAACCAGGGTTTGAAGCGCAGAAAATGTTTTACGGGCAACCCGATTTTCGTAAACGTTTCATCAAAGAGCGCCAATGTGTCTTGGGAAATGTGATTAACCAAACTGTCACCGCGAGGATAAGCAGCTTTCATCATCGTTAATTGCTGAATCTCCGATGGGTTATAGCGGTCCTCATCTACTTCAACGATGAGCGCCGCACTTTCAGTGTAGGCTTCTCGAACCGCCGTATCCATTTGTGAATCGGTACTTTTACCCAAATGAATCGAACCGAGAATATAGCCAACCGCCGGTCGCTTATCAGAACTAACCTTCCAAAGCATCAACGGCGCCGGGCCGGAGCGCTCCGTGGATTGAGTGCCATGCTGCACTGTCGCACATCCCGTCAGCAACGAGATGGTCACAACTGCACCTAAAAACCGCTGGAGTTTCCTAAGAACCATAACAACTTCCCCACCCAGACAAACGCCTAATAACGAAACGGCCAAGCCATGAAGTAACGCTTGATACGCAACCAAATTCCCAGAAGGCCAAAAGGTTCAAATATCAGAAATAAACACAGTGTGGGAAAAAATATTAATACCGACTGATGCTCAGATGTGAATGAAGTGGGAAAAGGAAAAAAGCTACCCATCAATTCAGCCACCGGTTGCAGGACCGTAAAGGCCAGAGCTCCCCAGACAGCTCCAAACATTGTTCCAACACCACCAAGAACAACCATGGCAATAAAATCTACACTCATTTTTAAATTAAAGGGCTCAAGTGTTAACACCGGGTGAGCAAAGGCATACATGGCCCCAGCTACTCCAGCGATAAATGAAGATATACCAAACGCTCGCATCTTCGCGTGCGAAGCATGAACCCCAAGGGCAGCGGAGGCAAGCTCGCCATCGCGAACTGCCATCATGGCCCGCCCGGAATTACTGCGTTGAAGATTCTTGCCCATCCATACCACCAAAGAAGCAATGGCAATAAAGACGATGTACAATTTTCGATCTGCATCAATGACCCAGTCACCGATACGCCAAGCACTGCGAAAATCACCCAGCCCGGTCGAGCCAGCTTGGGCGAAAAAACTATGCATGGGAACACTCAGATAGTCTTTGCCATAAACAACTTCGAGGCCGTTGCGTAAAACGTGTTCCACCAGAAACATCAAGCCTATGGTCACAATGGCCAAATACAATCCCTCAAGCCGAAGTGCGAAAGGTCCCACACTTAAACCCACCAGCGCAGCCAAGAGGCCAGAAAGCGGAATACAAAGCCAGAAAGGCAATCCAAGTTCGATGGAAAAGATTGCGGCTCCGTAAGCACCAACCGCTAGAAAAGCTGCATGGCCTAAACTTACCTGCCCGGCAAAACCGGTGAGGACCATCATTCCCACGGCACCAACGACGGCAATCAAAGCGTTGTTAACAATGTTGATCCAGTGTGCATTCGCCAGCATTGGGATCATCACCACGACCAACCCAAAAACCACCAAACCTACGCGGTGCCACATATCTGGAAAGAGCTTAAGGTCGTCTTCGTAACGAGTAACCAAAGGACGTGTAGGCATCA
>CAZZDT010000151.1:0-7316 GCA_964652435.1 uncultured Bdellovibrionales bacterium | reverse complement strand
CGCTGCCCGCCGATATCCCGGTAGACAGTTATTTGGAGCCCGATGAACTCTTGATTCTCAAAAACTCTGACGGCGAAGACTTTCGTTGGCGCGCCGTTCATACCCCCGGTCATGCCAGAGGCCATTTTTGCTTCTACGAGGAAAATAGCCAAACGCTGATCAGTGGAGACTTGATACTCGGGCTGGGCACCGTGGTGATCAACCCGCCCGAGGGTAACATGGTAGACTACTTCAACTCCCTTGAAGGTCTGCTGGAGTTACCTCTTGGCTTTACGCTGCCGGCTCACGGTCCACCCATTGCGGCAAGCGTTGAGAAAATCAACTTCTACATTCAGCACCGACTGATGCGAGAGAAGATGATATTTGAGGCCATCGAAGGCTCCATGACACCAAAGCAAATCGTTCCCATCGTCTACACTGAAATCCCTGAGGCCGTTTACCCACTGGCGGAACTTAATGTCCGCGCCCACCTAGAAAAGCTGGTAAGTGAAGGCCGAGTGTGTGAAAAAGACGACCATTTTCACAGAGCAAATTAACCAGAAGTTGCGGCCTGACCTAAGGGCCCTTACATTGATAAGTGAAGATGGCAAAGTCTCATAAAAAGAAACCCACCCTGCGCAGGACCTTCTTAACCGGTCTCATTGTGTTGACCCCGGTTTTAGTAACCATTTGGGTGGTTCAACTTGTGCTCAAAACAGTCACTGGCGCGGTCACACCAACGGTTCAATCTCTGATTCGTGTGCTTCATATTGAACAAGATTGGGTTCAATTTATTGCGCCGTTGATCGGCCTGATTCTCTCGGCCTTGGTTGTTTACTTTTTAGGGACCCTCGCCGGCAACGTATTGGGGCGGCAACTGATTGCAGCGCTTGAGCGGCTCTTGATGCAAATCCCCGTGGTGCGGGGCATCTACTCGGCAACGCGGCAGTTCTTGCAGACTTTTTCCGGCGATAAAAACGAAGCCTTTAGCAAGGTGGTTCTATTTGAATACCCCCGCAAAGGTCTGTGGACCATGGGCTTACTAACGGGAGAAACGCGCGGGGAAGTTCAACAAAAAACCGAAGATGTTGTGGTCAGCGTTTTTGTACCGACCACGCCAAACCCGACCAGTGGCTGGCTGATTTTTGTACCAAGAAAAAGTCTCACGGAACTAACGATGAGTGTCGACGACGCATTCAAAATGATTATTTCTGGCGGTATTCTCACCCCAGAAACTGTGGCGGACCTTGAAGCAGCCAAGACAAACACATCAAATTGACAGATTATTTGCCGGCTTAATTGAAGCAATGTTAGATGTAGTCTTATGTCGGATAGAAAAGAACAAATTAAAGAATATCTGAAACAAGGTCTTATTGTAGGAGCCGTGCTCGGCAGCCTATACGGCTTTTTCTTAGCCCCCATTGGCGGCAAATCCATCAGCGGACACCTCGTGGATGTCTGGCGCTCACCGACCATGCAAGGCAAGCTCGATCTTTTCGGAGATCAAGTTGAAGCTTTATTTAAAGACGAAATTCACATGGTTGAAAATGCCAAAGCCCGCGTTGCCAAAAGTCTCGTAAAAGATAATGTTGGCGGGCAGATAAGCGATAAAGATCGCAAGGATTTAGACAATCTGATCGATCAAGTAGTTGACTAAAGTCACTGCGCTCCCCAAATTTCATGGAATAAGGTTGAATCCTGTCGCGTTAAACATACGTGATACATTGATTCATGTGCATGAACGGGAGAGACACATGTTGATGGCCAGATTTGCCATAGCTTTTACACTCGCTTTATTCCTTGCCGGCAGTGCTCAGGCGCGCTCGTCCAACCTCTGGACAGAAAAGAAGTCCAGTCAGGTTCCACTGGCACAAGTTCCAGATTTCAGTACCCTAGCGGCCCAAGCCATGCCTGCGGTTGTGAGCATTTCAGTCGAACAACGCATGCGGCTGAGCAGTATGAAGCGCCGAGGTGCTCAAGACCCCTTCGATTATTTTCATCGCTTTTTCGGCCCGGGCATGCCCGGCGCACCGTCCATGCCCAATGGTCAAGACCGGGTCAGTAAAGGAATCGGTACCGGTTTTGTCATCAGTAAAGACGGTTTGATTCTCACCAACAACCATGTGGTTGAAAACGCAGATAAAATTGAAGTGACTTTCATGGGCGCCGACGGCAATGAGCGCACCGAAGAAGCACGTGTTCTCGGAACAGCTCCTCGATACGATGTCGCTCTTTTGGAAACCATCGACAAAGCCAACGCGCCCATTACCTACTTAGGTGATTCAGACGACATGCGTATCGGCGATTGGGTCATGGCCATCGGCAACCCGTTCGGACTTTCTCACTCGGTATCCGTGGGGATTATCTCTGCCAAAGACCGTCGAGAAATCGCCCCATCTGGCCGCGCTGGTTTCTATAATTTTCTTCAGACCGACGCTTCAATCAATCCGGGTAACTCTGGTGGCCCTTTGATCAACATGAAGGGTGAGGTCATTGGTATCAACACCGCCATCAATGCAGCGGGCAGCGGTATCGGTTTCGCCATTCCGATCAATATGGTCAAAGAAATGCTTCCAGACCTTAAGTCGAAGGGGCGTTATGCCCGCAGCTGGATAGGCATCCACATTCAAGGGCTCACCGACGAACTGGCTCAAAGTTATGGGCTTAAAGAGCCTATCGGTGCTTTGGTAGCCGAAGTTGTTGACGGCGGGCCAGCACAGGATGCCGGAATTCAAGAGGGAGACGTGGTGGTTGAATTCAACGGGAAACCCGTGAAAAGCAGCCGAGACCTTCCGCTCTTCGCCGGGCTTATAGGCGTTGGTAAATCGGTTCCGCTCACGGTCATTCGCGGCTCTAAACGCAAGAAGCTTCGAATCACGCTCGGAGCATTCCCAGAGAATATGCAAGCAGCAGCTCTTGAAGAACCTGAAGCCATGTCGGGCAAACACGCCATTGGCCTGCGGGTATCCGATCTTACTCAAGAGCTTCGTTCTCAATACAAAATCAAGCGCAAAAGCGGAGCAATCATCAAAGAGGTTAAGCCTGGAACCCCGGCCGCACGGTCAGGACTCCAACCAGGCGATATCGTGCTTAAGCTCAATGGAAAGACAGTCAAAAATGCTCGCGAAGTTGTAGCGGCATTCAAGGCACTGGGCTCTGGAAAAATTGTCCGGATGCAGATTGCTCGCGGTTCAAGCCGGCTCTATCTAGCGCTTCGAACCCCTTAATCTCAAAGCCTACAAGGTTCTCATCCATACCGGAACAAATTCTTGTTCCGGCACCAAACAAAAGTCATTATATTTCAGGTGCTTACGGCTCCCGGATCTCTTCATTAGATTAATTGGAAATAGATCAACCGCTGAAGCGGCCGCCGGTGTATAAAAGTGACAGAACCATTCACAAGAGAAGACACATGGCGATTACACGTATTGATTCCGCGAGACCAGCAAGCATCCAAAACCAGGAGCAAGTAAAGTCCGTAGAAAATCAAGAGCGCGTTAAGCTCTTTGAGGCCGAAGCATTTGAGAAGGCTCCCGTTATCAATCTGCAAAACGGAACCACTCTGCGCATGCCTATGGGTACTGGCAGTGAAGAAGCCAAATCGCTGAGTGCTCGTTTAACCAAGCTCGATGCCAACCAAACCAACGAGCTTATGGCCTCAGTGGACACCCTGGTAAAAGCTGTGAAGCAAGAAGCCATTCAGAGCTCAGACCTTTCAAGTTGCTCTGAGCAGCTACAATCTATTTCAAACGAAACCATTACTTCATCTCTATCCAATCTCGGTCTTCAACCAGGGGAACAAGGCGAAGCCGTGAGCACAGTCATGGCCTTGGGTATGGGCTCAGTAAACAATGACTTGGCAACTTTCGCAGGCCGGGTTCAGGACAAAAACAACGCTGCCAGCGAAATGCGAGACACCATGCGTGACCTTCGTGACGTCATCTCTGACGATGAATGGCCACAGGAGTTCGATTACACTGAAATCAGCTTTGATGCCGACGGCAACATGACCATTACCGAAAAAACAGTCACTTTGGGCAGCAAAGAAGAAGCTCAAAACCTCATGGCAGATATGGAAGGTACCATGAGTTCACTGCGTGAATTCACCGAAATGGACACCTTTGACCTTCAGAGCATGTACCAAGAGCAACAAAAGATTATGAATATCTTCAGTGCCATTCTGGAAAACATTCACAAAACCCAACAAGCGATGATCAACAATCTTAAAGCTTAAGGGTTAGCTCTTCTTCAATTCTAAAGCCTCGCCTACGCGGGGCTTTTTTTGTTTGCATACATCACCGCGTCGCATGACGACTGCCTTCGTGCTTCATTTTCACACACACGACATCATCCCGTGAAAAAATCCCACTCCAAGAGCCTCAATGATTGGCTCGCGCCTTGCTCTTAAGAGGTCAAACACCTCACCTGGATAAGGCATGCATTACAGAATTCACCCGGCTTTTAATGAAAGTATCAACGAACAACTTGAACATAACCAAACCATCGCGCACTTAGCTGAGCTGGATACACTGCTTCTCGAATTCGAGCATTCAGAAGAGTTTAGAGACTGCTCGATCAACTACCTCCAAACCCCAAAAATCGTTCTCGAGGATTTTATTCACGAAACGGGTCTCGCACCTCAGTTCTTTGATGCTGAAGCGTTGGAGCACGGCTTACTGGTAGTCATTCCAGCGAGAATACGAGATCTCGTGCCAGCCGACGCCCATCAGATTTTCCGAGAGCAAATATGCTTTTGGGCATTTGTTCGTGCCCAATGGCAATTTGATAACTCCAGCGAGTGCTTGACTGCTCTCGACAAAAACTTCCTCATCAAGCTCAACAAAATCATAGACTTAGATGGTTTAAAGGCTCAGGGAGGCCAATTCGATCTGGGACCAGAAATCAGCTTCGACACATCGTACGCATCCGAAAAAAAACAATGGCAACCAGTGGTATTTCCAGAACACGACGTATTCTCATTGCCCAGCCTCACCGAGCCCTAAATTCATTTGAACCTCAGTTCATAACGTCTTATGAGAACCCTGGTTTCGAACCACAAAACAAAGCAGCCCTTATTTTGCTAATCTTAGTGAGCTGTTTTATGGATTCTAAAGGAATCAAATTATGAAAGTAACTATCATTGGAACAGGATATGTCGGGCTGGTCACAGGTACCTGCCTCGCTGAAATGGGACATACTGTTTCATGTGTCGATATCGACGAGAGCAAGATCGCCTGCCTGAACCGCGGGGAAATGCCTATCTACGAGCCAGGCCTCGAAGAACTCGTCAGCCGTAACAAGGACGGTGGCCGGCTAAGCTTCACAACGTCACTGCAAGAAGCTCTACCTGGTTCACAAATATGTTTCATCGCCGTTGGGACTCCGCCAGATGAAGATGGCTCTGCTGACCGTCGCTATGTCCTAGCCGCAGCCAAAAACATCGGTGAATTGGCTACAGAAGAACTGGTCGTCGCAGTAAAATCCACCGTACCCGTCGGAACCTGCGACCGTGTCAAAGATGTTCTGGATGCCGAGCTTAAAAAACGAAACGCTGACTTTAATATTCACGTGGTGTCTAACCCTGAATTTTTAAAAGAAGGGATGGCCGTTCAAGACTTTATGCGACCAGACCGAATTGTCATTGGTTTCAATCACGAAAATGCATCTCAGGCGATGTGTAAGCTCTACAGTGGATTTACCCGTAATGGGCACCCGATCTTGCTCATGAGCATTCGCTCTTCAGAAATGACCAAATATGCAGCCAACGCCATGCTGGCCACGCGCATTTCATTTATGAACGAATTGGCCAGACTTTGTGATGCCATCGGCGCCGATATCATGGATATCCGCCGAGGCATGGGAACGGATTCTCGAATTGGGATGCCCTTTCTCTATGCCGGCATCGGCTACGGGGGTTCGTGTTTTCCGAAGGATGTGAAAGCTCTAGCACAAGTTGCCTTAGAAGCAGACTGCACCGCCAACATCTTGGAAGCAGTTGAGCATGTAAACAAGCACCAAAAAATGTTTCTCGCCAACCGCATCATTCAATACTTTGGTGGAAACCTTAAAGGTAAGCGCATCGCACTTTGGGGATTGGCCTTTAAGCCAAACACCGATGATATTCGCGAGTCACCGGCACTCACAATCGCCAAACGGCTAACAGAAGCTGGAGCGCATGTGTGCGCTTTTGATCCTGTTGCTCAGGAAAATGCGAAAGCAGCTGTATCTCACAATAGCGATATCTCATTTGCTGAGGGCATGTATGACGCGGCAGAGGGAGCTGACGCTGTAGTCTTAGCTACAGAGTGGCGGCAATTTCGTAACCCAAATCTAGAGCGACTTAAAGATTGCATGCAAGGTAACGTGTTTTTCGATGGGCGTAACCAATTTGAGCCCGGCGAAATGGAAAGTTTCGGAATTGAATACCATGGAGTTGGTAGAGGGGTAGATTAAATGCATCGAATTCTCGTTACGGGTGGAGCTGGTTTCATCGGTTCACATTTATGTGAGCGGCTCTTGAACCAAGGCAATCAAGTCATATGCCTCGACAACTGCTTCACGGGGCGTAAAGAGAATGTCTTTCATTTACTAGACAACCATCGTTTTGAGTTTGTCCGCCACGACATCACGCAGCCCATCCTTGTAGAAGTTGATCAAATCTACAATATGGCCTGCCCAGCAAGCCCTATTCATTACCAGTACAATGCCATTAAAACCGTAAAGACCAATGTTATGGGTGCCATCAACGTTCTGGGAATAGCCAAGCGCGTAGGCGCTCGTGTTCTTCAAGCGTCTACATCTGAAGTATACGGTGACCCTGAGATCCATCCACAACCAGAATCCTATTGGGGCAACGTGAATCCTATTGGTATTCGCTCTTGCTACGATGAAGGAAAGCGAGTCGCCGAAACACTCTTTTTCGATTACCATCGGCAAAACAAGGTTGATATCCGAGTTGCACGTATCTTCAACACCTACGGTCCTCATATGCATCCAAACGATGGACGGGTCGTTTCTAACTTTATCGTTCAAGCACTGATGGGCAACCCGCTCACCATTTACGGTGACGGCACTCAGACGAGATCGTTTTGCTACGTTGAAGATTTAGTTGAAGGTCTCATTAAGTTGATGGAGCAGGAAGAAACCGTGGGTCCCGTTAACCTCGGAAATCCTGACGAGTTCACTATCCGTGAGCTTGCCGAACAGGTCTGTGAACTGCACGATGGAGATACCGAGATCAATTACCATGATCTTCCTCAAGATGATCCTAAACGCCGAAAACCAGATATCTCATTGGCCGCCGAGAAGCTTAAGTGGAAACCAAGAGTGCCACTGCA
>CAZZDT010000150.1:0-7332 GCA_964652435.1 uncultured Bdellovibrionales bacterium | reverse complement strand
AGTGCTGATCCTTCTTGGGAAGGTCGCGACCTTCTTGGAGACACTGCCGCTCCGACCCATACTTTCGCGAGCCAGAATCACCAAGGTCAGGTTCTAGAATCCGTTCGACAAACCGATTCACAAAGTATGAAGCTTATTACCGCCAACCCCGATAATCCAAGAAAGCTCAAAACCATCGAGGTCTACTCTCTTGGCGACGATGCCGGTGAAAAGAATAACCTGGCCGAGACCCTGCCTTCAGTCAGCCAAACGCTAGGGCTTGAAATTGATGCCCATCAAAAACGTTCTCAAACCGGTGGCGCCACCCGTGAGCAAAAAGTAATGGCACCGGAGGACGAAGCTGAACTGCGGGCTCTTGGTTATATAGAGTGAAGGCCGTTCCTCATCCACTCGTTGTTGTTGGCCTAGATGGTGCCACCTTCGACATCATTGAGCCTCTCATAAAGTCTGGTGAATTGCCCAATATAGCTCGAATTCTCAATTCCGGACTCAGCACTCAGCTTGAATCGACCCAACCAACGGCCACTCTACCCGCTTGGACATCGTTTCTAACCGGAGCCAATCCTGGAACCCATGGCATTGTTGATATGTTCCATCACGTGAATGGCACATACAATTTAAGCGGTTTTCATGGTGGAGATAGATGCATCCCAACCTGTCTTCATCATTTGTCCAATGCCGGATACCGAGTCGCCAGTATAGGTATTCCGGGAACATTCCCACCGGAACAAGTCAACGGCGTATGCATATCAGGCTTTGATGCTCCCGGGGGCGACAAGGTAGGCGATGAAGGGATTTGGCCTCCAGAGTGTCGCGCCATGGTTCAGTCCCTGGGGGGATGGCGACTCGGTGTATTTAACGAGCACAGCAAAGATCCCAAACGACTGGAAAAAGCTGGAGAGCGATTACTCGACGACATCGGCAAAAAAGAAAAGATACTTCAATCCCTCTACAACCAAGAGCCATGGGATTTGTTTATTTTTCATTTGCAAGCATCCGATACGGCCAGTCATCACGCTTGGCATACCTGGGATCTAAATAGCCCCCGAGCGACCTCCGATTCACAATCAGACATACTTCCAGCAGTCTACCGGAGGCTCGATAAACTCATAGGCTGGTTCGATGAGAATCGACCGGCCCATAGTAGAATACTCATCGTAAGCGACCATGGCTTCGGAGGAGCTTCCGACTGCGCTGTTCACATCAACCGCTGGTTAAACCAGCACGGTTATCTCACCTTCAAAAGCACAGCATCGGCCAAAGCACAGGGCGCGATTCCTAAAATAGGACAAGTTCTTCTAGGGCATCTCCCGCATAAATTAGTGAAACGTTCGGTGGCCTTGTTACCAACGGCAATTAAAGCGAAAGCCTTATCCTCAGTGCGAGGAGGAAACATTGACTACTCCAATACCAAAGTGTTCTCCGACGAGTTAGACTACGCTCCTACGCTTTGGCTGAACCGGAAGTCGCGATTCGAAAATGGAATCCTAACTGATGATGAGGCAGACCAACTTGCGCAAGTTATTGCCAAGAAACTAACCGCCTTAACCCATCCCGACACCGGCGCTCCATTGGTTGCCCGAGCCCATCTCAACCGTGAAGTCTTCCAGGGACCGGCCAGTAACAAAGGCGCCGATATCATCATTGAGCCAGCATGGCCTAATGGCTACCGACCATCGTTCTTACGCTCCCAAGGCCCTGGTGAGGTGGTTCGTAAATTGTCCTCTGAAGAATACTGCGCCCCGAAGGGAAGTGGGATGCCCGGGGTTCATCATAAAAACGGGGTATGGATTGCCGCAGGGCCGAACCTGAATAGGCAAAAACTACCTGTTCTCACCATCGACCAAGGCGGTGCTTTAATCTACCCGTTGCTCGGTTTACCGATTCCACATGAAATTCAAGCATCCCCACCAAGTTGGCTTAACGCTCTGCTACCATTTCAGAGAGCGGCGCAACCAGAATCTACCAACAAGGATTTAATGCCTTTACCCAATGAGCGAAGCAGTGTTCTCGATAGGCTTCACGCCATGGGATATTTAGATTAATCGACGTAACCCATCGCTTTGAGATCTTTCAAAGTCTCAGGGTCTACGGTCTCCACCGACTCGGTTGGAGCGCGTTTCTTCGAAGTTCGTTGTTTTCGAATCTCCGACAAGAGTTGGGTGAGATGGACATCCGTTGATTTCTTCGTCTTATAGAGACAATTTCGTTCAAAGGGGTCCCTGGCAAGATCATACATTTTTACCCACTCTTTATCGAAAGAGACCGATGGCAAAAGCGACCGCTTACCAACGGTTGCACGAAATTCACTTTCGTCTACGGGAGCCGAGTAAATCACTTTACTCGTGTATGAGCGGACTGTTCTTCTCTGAATACCGAAATGATTGAATTCACTTAGAATCCGTCGATTTGGGTCATTCAATTCGGGCTTCGCTACCGATGCAATGATATCCACCCCAGGTAGCGGCTTCTCGCTCTGTATATTGTAGTGTCCAAGAACTGTGGGCATTAAGTCCGTGGTATCGAAAAGATAATGATTATAGCCACCAGGATTTGCCATCTTCGCTGGCTTGATGATCAAAGGTGCCCGAATAATCTCGTCATAGAGATGATGGCTGTGCATATAGACGCCATGCTCACCGAATGCCTCTCCGTGGTCGGAAGTGACGATAATGGTAGACTTGTCGTAAAGCCCCATTTTCTTGAGCTGATGAAAAAACTTGCCCAATGTATCGTCCACATATCGAACGGCGCCATCATAGGTAGCTTTCATACGCTCAATTTCCGCCGACGTGTAGCGCTCCTTTTCCCAGTGCGGGCTGCGTACCAAACGCACACTCTTATCTTTAACAAAAATGTTTTCGTACTTACCCGGAGCGCTGTATGGGTCATGGGGGTCAACCATGAACATCATCAAGAAAAAAGAATCATTCTTATTCTTCTTAATAAACGGCATTCCAAGGTCGACCACATCTTGTGCCGAAGGAAGCCCCTTCCAATGTTTAACCGTATCCGCATAGTAAGAAAAACCACGGTCTAGGCCATACACGCTTCCAGCATTTCCATTCCCAATAACCGCACCCGTTTTTACACCACCCTTTTGAAGTGTTTGGGCCAAGGTAGGAATTTGTCTCGACAAGCGGTCGCTCTGCTTTTCAACCTGGTGCTGCGATGGCAGGAGTCCAGTGAGAATTGTCGTCGATGTTGGTCGCGTCCAGTTTCCATTTGTATAGAAATTGGTGAAAATTAAACCATCGTCAGCCAGCGCACTCAAATGAGGCGTAGTCTTACGATTGAATCCGTAGGTGCTCATTCGATCAGGGCGCATTGCGTCCACGACCAAAAGAATGACGGGCCCCTCACCTTCCATAGCCGCCTGCGCAACGTGTGTGCGGTCGAGCCCCGGAAAATAGCCATCAGAGTGGTCGGGAAGGCCCGACGAAAGCACTGTAGCAACCAACAACCATTGCATAATCATAGCCAACGGTTCATCACAGCGGACCATTGCTGTCAAGAATTAGCCGCCGCGGTGAGAATGAATTCCTCAGGGACTAGCCAGCCGCCAAAAAGAAGGGCATTCTATTGACCGACCTCTGGGGGGACGACAATGTATCAATTCATTAAATATTCAATATTGTTAACCACTTTCACTCTTATAAGCGCGTGTCAGAGCAATGCGGTATGCCCCGGTGACTCGGCCGCGACGGTTTCGTTTAAGCCTGTCTCAGAAGAGGACAGCTGGCTGTCGATGCCGTTTCCTATCGACCTGCCAAACGAAAACGGCAGCCCCAACTGGGAGAATTACCCAAACCCTTTTAGGGTTGGCCTCTTGGATGATTATCTAAAAGTTGCGACCCGTGACTCGGACGGCTACAGCCTCAATGGAGCCGCATATTTTTCGTTCTCCGGTAGCCTGAATACAACAGGACTCCCTGCCCTTCACGCACCACCATCGAGTGAAAAATTGGTTCTCGTCGATATCGATCCAGAGTCTGACGAATACGGGCGACTTTTCCCCGTTCGCTGGGAATATTGGTCAGAGGATCAATCCTATGTGAAAGCCAATACACTGGCCGTTGCCCCCCACTGGGGATTCCCACTCAACGAAGCCACCACATATGCAGTGTTCATTCGTGATGGACTCACCAGCATCACAGGAGAAACCTTTGATGCAGATCCCGCCCTTGGCGCTCTGCTCTCCGATGCAGGCCCCAATGGCTGTGGGCAGTCTATGCCTCAAACAACATACGATAGCCTAAACAACGGATTTGGATTGCTCCGAAACTATCTATCGGAGATGTCTATCGATCCCGCAACTCTAATTGCTGCCACCGTGTTTACCACACAGACCACCACCCTCGAACTGAAGAAGATCTATGACCAGATTCAAACATCAGCGCCACCCGCTTACCAAGGTGACCAATGGCAATCGATGGATGATGAAGGCAATACAGCGGAAACCAAGTCCTTCAAATGGAACAGCCGAGACACCACCGAGTATTATTTAATGGAAGGTCGGGTCACAATCCCCAACTATCAAGTGGGCGACGTCCCTTACAACCGAGATGGAGAATTACAGTTTATCGACGGTGAACCCGTGGTGGTTCAAGATGAAACAATCCGTTTTACCCTGGCCATACCCAAAACGGCGCCACCGGCCGACAATGGCTGCTTCCCCATTGCTGAATATGCCCACGGCACCGGCGGCAGTGCTTACTCGATGGTCCCCGAAACATCCGGTCGTTTAGCTGCGCGCGGCATAGCGACGATTGGTATCGATATGCCCATTCATGGCACCCGAAACGACAACAGTAACTTTGACGTGAACATTGCAACCTTCAACTTCGCCAACCCTGACTCAGCCCGCTCCATCTTTCGACAAGCGGCCATCGACACGTGGGCACTCACACGTTTCGTTCAAGAAAGTTTAAAGGTCGATGCTGCTCATAGTCCAACGGGCAACGAGATTTGCTTCAATACGGATAAAATCGGTTTCTTTGGACACTCCCAAGGTGGAATCTCGGGCGCCTTGGCTCTGGCATTCGAGGAAGACATCAATTCTTGGATACTATCTGGCGCGGGTGGCGGCCTCAGTATCACGGTACTGGAGCGTAAAGACCCGGTTGATTTTGAGGAACTCATTCGGTTCCTGACCGAAATCCCGGCCGAGGAAGAACTCACCGAGATGCACCCATTGATGACACTTATTCAAGCTGCCGTGGATATTACCGACCCAATCAACTACGCCCCTCGTTGGAACCCTCGACGTGCAACCGCACCCCAGAATATTATGGTGACATCAGGATGCTATGATGAGCAAACCCCCCATCGTTCCGCTACGGCTATGGCCATAGCCGGAAGGGTCCCTCTGATTGAACCCTCCGCCATGGAGTCTGACCTCTACAATCTCGCGAATCTACCTTCTCTTAATGCCCCCGTAACAAACAACGTGGAAGAAACCGCCACCGCAGGATTTCTCCAATGGTGCGGCAGCGTCACGCAGCAGAACAAAAGCAATCATTTTTTGATATTCAACAATGCAGAAGCAATTCATGCTTCCACAGAATTTCTCAAAACGGGACTAACGGAAGATCAGGCGGTCATCGAACGTGACCCCAACGCAGACGTCAAATAGAACTACCAGCCTTTACGCTTGCGAAGGGTTTCCATCTCACCCTTCACTTTTCGTAATTGGTCGACCAGGCTTCGTTTCGAATTGACACGGGCACGGAAAGCGACCGCTTTCTCAACCATGTCCATCAATTCTGTGAGGTCTCCACTTTTGGTCATATAGCCAAAGGGCCGGTACTCGTTCATGATCACAAAGGGGTCTTCGAGATCTTGATAAGCGGAGTTGAAAATGATTGGTAGATCTGGGTCCTTCTTTCGAATCTCTTTATAAGTCCAGAAACCATCTTTATCAGGCATCTTAATGTCGAGAATGATGCATGATGCATCGTCCTTCACATGTTCCACACCGGCACTGCCACTGCTGTACACATCCACTCGATACTTTTTCTCCAGTGCATAACGCAGAGACATCCTCTGAGTTGCATCGTCATCGATAACAACCACCAGCGGCGCACTTGGGTCTATTTCAGACTCACTCGCCTCATCCTCGCCCAATAGGCGGTCAATATCATCCATCGACACTCTCCTCCGCATCGCCGGAAAGTTCACTTCCCTCTTCCTCAGACTCTTCAGCCGACTCAACATCCATCGACTTAAAGTCTAAGGTAAAGGTAGTTCCTTCACCTACAACGCTATCCACACTGATTGTACCATTATAAAGGGATACCAGCTTCTTAACCATACCAAGACCAAGACCAGTCCCAGTTTCAGGCTTTGTAGAAAAGAACGCCTTAAAAATCTTAGGGCGATGCTCTTCCGGAATTCCTACACCGTTATCGGAGACAATGACCCTCCACGAATCACCATTCTCCTCAATAATAAGCCCAACGCGGCCACCTTCATCGCCGCCAAATCTCTCAAAAACCGCATCCCTGGCGTTCTGTACCAGATTCTTGATTATCGAATAATATTGAAGGGTATCACCCTGAACAACCAATTCATCAGGCACCTCAATCAGAAGATCTACGTGCCCCGAGCCAAAATCGACCTCAGAGTCGTCCATCACCGCTTCGATCAGTTCGGACACCGATACTTGTTCCATTCCTTTCAAGGAATGGCCCATTTTTGAATACTGCATAATCTGTTTCGTGATCATAAGGGCACGCTCAGTCGCCCCATGCACACTATTCAGTACATGCTCAATATTCTTTTCATGCTTGTTGATGGATCGAAGTGCAGCACCCAGTTCGGCGACCTGCTCTTTCGATACACCCCAACTGCTCACCATCTTGTGAATCTCAACCAACGTTTCTCTGTTCTTTTGGGGCAAACTCGCGCCCGCTTCTTTCGACTCCAGGCCAAGACTTCCCATCAAGAGTAAATTCCCACCGGATAGAGCATTGCGCATCTCATGAGCAAAACCACCCGCCATGGCCGCTTCCGTCGACTCACGCTCAAGCGCAATGGCTCGTTCTTTCTCTTTGCGCTCAGCTTCTAAGAGCATTTGTTGAGCGAGCTTAAGCTCGTGCGCTTGTTTACGGAGCATTTCTTCCCGCACAACCGCCGGCGTCACATCCGAGATTTGCACCAAACAGTGACGCTCAACACCAGGTATGCGAGTGGGCTTGATAACGATAATCTGACGCATCAATTCTTCGGAATGTCGAAAGGGTCGGTAAAGCGGAAACTGTGCCTTATTTAAAGTGTGGGAAAGCAGCGCCGGCATTCCATGCTTCAACGCCGACTGGATAGCCTTCCAAA
>CAZZDT010000149.1:0-7345 GCA_964652435.1 uncultured Bdellovibrionales bacterium | reverse complement strand
TCCCTCGGCGTCCTCTCATCGTTAAACACGATGGCAACCAATCCAATCATTACCTCGCACCTGAAGCTCGTAACGATACAGGTAAGCCAGGTCCTCGCTCTGACGTTTATTCGCTGGCGGTCATGTTTGCTGAAATGATGACTGGCGTCGTTTATGGGCGAGATAGTGTCGCACGCTGGGATGGTGCTCGCGAAGTGTTGGGCACGAAGATGCAGGCTGTGCTCTCTAAGGCACTGTCTAACAAACCAGAAGAACGTTTTGAATCTGCGGCCGCTTTTGTAGATGCACTCTTCAATGAGGTTGATGACAGTGATTTTCCGGTCGTAGAAATCGAAGACGAAGACGATGGTCAAGATGCAACACCGGTGGTGTTGACCGAAGACTTGATTGCTGAAGAAGTCAAAATCCAGGAAGACTCTGATTACGAAGAACCAATCGAGTTAAGCTCAGGTGTTTTTGAACTTGATAGTCTGGGAGACTCCGCTGAAGAGGCGGACGATGTTGAGGTCGAGGAAATAACTGGCGTTGACTTGGTGGTTGCAGAAGATTCTCAAGTTGAGAAACTTGCTACACTCAGTGACTTGAAAATCAAAGATTTACCACCCACCAAAGCGATGCATGTTGCGAAGAAGCCGTCTGGGGCGGGTAAGTGGATTGGTTTGGCTATTGTGGCGCTGGGAGTGATCGTTTCCGTAGCGCTTTTGATGAACTCCGGGGATGATGCAGCTTCGCCAACCGTTGCCAAAAAAGTGGAAGTGATTCCGGTACCGGAACCTCCGGTAGAAATTCCGGATTCACAGATTGTAGATTCAGAAGCTGATAAGCAGATTCCGATTGAAGGAGCAGCCCCTGTGGCAGAGCAGGCCAAGGAGCCTGAGGCCGCTGAGCCCGCCGCCACCCCAGCACCAAGTCCAACAATTGCACCGGTCGCGAAAACACAACCCGAACCCAAAGCTGTTGTAGCACCTGTGGTTGAGCCAAAACCTGAACCGGCGCCTAAGCCTGCTCCCGCGGTTCAAGTAGAAAAACGCCCTTCTCAGCCTCCACCACCGCCGCCACCGCCGGCTGTAGTTATTCGTAGGCCCGAGCGACGCGATGATTTGGCGGTTGATGATGAGCCCGTGGCAGCAGAGCCTGCGCCCGAGCCTGAACCGGTGCGTAAAGAGCCGGGATGCAAGCGAGGCATGATTCTGGTGGAAGCTGGGGCTTTTACGGTTGGAAGCCGCCGCGGCGATCCCATGCGTGGATTTGGAGATCTTTCAGCGGAGCGCGTGCGTATGGACGCGTTTTGTATGGACATTTACGAATACCCCAATTCGCGTAATCGCAGTCCCAAAGTTCGCGTGAGTTGGTCTCAGGCTCGGTCTTTGTGTCGTGCCGTTGGTAAACGATTGTGCACCGAGCGAGAGTGGGAGCGCGGATGTAAAGGTCCCACGGGGACCAGATTCCCGTTTGGAAATACCTACCGCGAGGGAACCTGTAACTTGAGCGAAGATGAAAGCGCCACGGTTAAGCCTTCGGGCCGATTTGATGCATGCCGCAGCGGTTTTGGTATGGCTGACTTGGCTGGCAATGTGGCAGAATGGACGCAAAGCTCTTGGTCTGATGAAATTTCAGACAAAGTTGTTAAGGGCGGTAGCGCCGATCAAGATATGTACGCGGGACGTTGCAGTGCTCGCTCCAACGAATCTTCAGGCACTCGGGACCCACTCATTGGATTTCGTTGTTGCGCAGACGCAAAATAAAACGTAAAGCGCGACTTCGAATTGGCTCATTCCAGGAGAATAGATTGTGGCTGAATGGACTTTCAATTGTTGGTCATGTGGCGAATCAACAGAAATGGATGACAAAGTAACGCGCAGCGATGAGTGTCCTCACTGCCGTAACGACATGCGTTCATGTAAAAATTGCCAGTATTATGATCAAGGCTCACACAACGAATGCCGTGAAACCATCTCCGAGTACATTCCCGATAAGGAGCGTTCGAACTTCTGTGGCATGTATCGTCCTTTTCAAGGTGAGCGTGAGATGCTTGAGGATCCAAACGACGCTCTGGCAAAGTTAAACGCGCTCTTTAAATAAATTGTATCGGCGCGGCCCCGCGTTATTTTCTTAGCTTTGCTGACCTCAAAAGATGCACCGATAGGGTGCGTCTCTACCCCCAAAAAACGTTGGTTTTCCAGCCATGTCTGGCATCTCCGATCGGTCTAAAGTGCTTGAAATTGGTAAGTTTCTTCAATTTTGTGTAGAGGGAATTTCTGATTTTTGATGAGGTGCAAATTGATGTTTTCGCAGGGTGAAAATCGTAGGGTTGATACCCGGTTTTCAATGACATTGGCAGTTTGTGAATTGGGCGAGCGCAGAGCGGTCATGATGGCCTCGAACGTAAGTGCCGGCGGTCTATATTGTCCCCATGCTACGCCACGATTGGTCGGAGAGAAGTTACTCCTTGAGGTTGATTTGTGTGATGGCCGGATGCCTCTGGTTGTGCCGGCGCGCGTGGTTCGGTCAAACGGAGGTCTGGCATTGGCGTTTCACATTCGCCAGCCCCGGTTTGAAATGCTTGGACTTAGAAAATCTGGCCTGAATTAATCTCGGTGTTTCGTCGGCTATGGAGCTTCAAGAGTGAGCGTAACTCCGCCACCGTTTGAGCTGCCATGTTCTACAGCGAACACCACGATGGTATCGCCTGACTCGGCTTGCACCCAGACACTAAAACTGCCGTCGTTGTTTACTTTTTCAACCATCGCCATGCCTTCAGTGAGGTTGGCCAGTACCACCGACAACCCAGGTAGAAGGGTTTGGCTGGATGCGCTCAACTCAATGGTGTCTCCAGCTTGCTCGAAGGTAAACCCGGAATCATCGGCAAAGTCACTCTCAATCCAGGCGTCGTTGATAAGTTGGCTGCCGGCATAGGCTGCTGTTGTCGCATCCGTAAGCCCGACACTTACTTCACCTGTAGTATTCGCCTCGGTAGAGCTGCGAACCCGAATGGTTGTGGGCAAAGAGACTTCAGCTTGCAGGGCAAAGGAACCATCTTGGGCCGCTTGGGTTCGAATGATTTCGTTTCCTGTCTGGTCCAAAATCTCAACCGAGCTTTCGGATTGAACGCTGGCTACATTACCAATCAAGAGCCGGCGCGTATCGGCGTGGAAGATGGTGTAGGGCTCTCTGCCTTGCTCACTCATGTCGCAACCTGAGGTTTCTGGATCCGAGGTACTTGTATCTACGCCGTCCGTTTCATTGGCTCCATCGGCATCTGTGTTGGGGGCGCCGTCGCTGGCCGATTCACCGCCCATATCCGTTGGGGATTCTAGGCTATCGTCGCTGCTGTTTGGAAAGGGGTTCGTATCGATTCCGCAGCCCACCATTGGTGCGAGCATGGTCAAGATAAGTAAAACGAGTGTGAGCCGCGTATTTTGCATCATGGTTATATAAGAGCATGATCTATGCCACGCTCGACAACTCCTCATGCATAATAAAATCAGATACTTAGAGGAGAAGAAAGGGCTAAATGACTACCATTGATGTCATGTTTGTATCTATTTGTTGACATCAATCTTGTATTTGTTGATTTTTTTGTACAGTCCAGCGCGGGTCAAACCGAGCTTTTCTGCGGCCGCGGCGACCTTACCACCGGACTCTCCGAGAGATTCTTGAATGACGGCACTTTCGAATTGGGCCACCTGATCCTTGAGATTCCCCCCAAATGACATGGGTGTGGGACCTTTCGGGGCCGCCTTTTTGATTTTGGCAGAGAGATCATCTGGGATGATATCGCCCTCCGCCAATGCACACGCCCGTTGAATTTCGTTTTCGAGTTCTCGGATATTTCCGGGCCAACCATAGTCAAGCAGCATCGCTCGCCCTCTGCGCGTGAGAGCAGGGGGTTCGCGTCCGCCATGTTTAGCCAGAAAATGGTCGAGCAAGAGATTTACATCTTCTTTGCGGTTGCGCAGAGGTTCGAGGTGCACTTCAACCACATTCAGACGATACCAAAGGTCTTCTCTAAATGTCCCCTCACGAACCATATCTTCGAGATTGCGGTTGGTGGCGCAGATGACCCGTGCATCGGTTGTGAGTGTGCGGGTTCCACCAACGCGTCTAAATTCTCGTTGCTGAAGAACCCGCAACAATTTTACTTGAACATCGAGCGGCATTTCACCGATTTCATCGAGAAAGAGAGTTCCGCCATTGGCAATCTCAAAAAGTCCTGGCTTGGCGCGAACTGCTCCCGTGAAGGAGCCTTTTTCGTGGCCGAAGAGTTCACTTTCCCAAAGTCCTTGGGAGATGGCACCGCAGTTGACCGAGACAAACTGACCGTCTCTTGGTGAAGCTTCGTGAATGGCCCGTGCCACCAATTCTTTTCCGGTTCCGGATTCGCCAAGAATGGTAACAGGCACATCTTTGTCCGAGACACGGTTGATGATTTTAAATACTTGGCGCATGGCACTGCTGGTTCCTATCATGCCATGTTGCATCGGTTGTTCGTCGGTCTCTTCCGCTCGATTCTTGCGAACGGCGTCGAGCTCTTGGGCTTGTGCTTTCAGCTCTTGAGCCAAGCGTTGGTTCAGCTCTTCGACTTCGGCTCGGGTACTTTCAAGTTCCTCCGAGTGATTTCGTAGATTGCTAACGAGTTTGGCGTTGGACAGAGCGATGGCTGCTTGGTCGGCAAAGGCGCCGAGCATCGAGTTATCCACGTCCGAGAAAGCATTCACCCGGTGACGGTGGTCGAGATAGAGCGCACCCACAATATGTGGAGGAGCTTGGAGAGGAATGCACAAAACGCTTTTCAAATTGAGGTGGTGAACCGAGCGATACTCAGAAAATCTTTCATCTCCTTGAGCATTCACGGTGTTCACCAAGTTGCCTTCTTCCATGACTTGGATGGCGATGGTTCGGCTAAAATTGGAGTCGCCTTCTTGAGGGGACTCTTGCTCCATATTACGAGCTGCACGCATGGTGAGTCCGTCGCTTGAGTTCTCATCCTTCAAGATGATGAATCCACGCTCCGCGCCGGACAATGTAATGGCGGCATCGATGATACGTTCGAGTAAGCGTTCTGGGTCGTGGTCTCGCGAGAGAGCCCGATTGATGGCTAAAATCCGATCGACGGTTTTTGAGCTATGTCCTGGTGTAAAGTCCATGTCACCCTGAAGATATCGCCATAGATGGCGTCGATGCCACAATTGGGCATAACTGGTTTCAAATCGAGCGCTTATCCGTGAAAAAGCCATTTGTGCCGAGGCACGACCTTGTTCATAGAGAGCAGCAGCCCGTTCCTGGTTTTGGTTTCGAGCATGCAATTGGCAAGCTACCAGATAAAGTGGCCAAAGAATATCTGGCTCATCGAGTTTTTCCGCCAGTAATATTGCTTCTTCAGCTTGCTTCAGTCCATTTTCCAGTGGCGCATCGGCTGGAAGATGAGCCAGGGCCAACCAAACACCGGCTTGCGCCGCTATCCGCTCTCGCTTGATCTCCATGGCTTGGTTGACGGTTTGTTGTGCGAGCTCTCTGGCTTTAGCAAATTGATTCTCGGCCAGAAAAGCTTGGGCTTGTGCACCCAGGGCTTCTATTTTCCCTGCTTGATTTCCTGCCTTTTCAAACATCTTGATGGCGTGCAGAAGTGGCTCTTGGGCCTCGGCGGCTTTGCCCTGGGCCACTTGAACTTCCGCACCGAGGACCAAGAGATAAGCCCATTCTGTGTCCATTCCCTGTGCTTGAGCCATTTGTGTGGCCTTTGAAATCAGGGCGTGGGCCTGATCCAATTCACCCAGAAAGAAAAGAAGGTTGCCGCGGGTGACGCCAATGCGAACTTGCTCTTTGGTGCCGTCGATGGCGTAGGCAATGTCTGCAGCCTCGCGGTACATCTCTACGGCTTCTTCAAAGCGTCCAATCTCGTGTTTGAAAACTGCAAGGTTGGTTAAGCGAACGACTTGATGAGGAAGATGGTGTGCTTGACGCGCTGCTTGAAGGCTTTGGGTATAGAGTGTGAGGGCGCCACTTGGGTCGCCTGACTTATGCAAAAGCATCGCCAGGGTGGCGCGGATGAGATCGAGGTTTTCAGGATCTTTGAGTCCATGAGCTTGCTGGTAGGCCGATTCTATATCTTTTCTCGCACCGTCCATATCCCCTCGATAGTACGCAATAAGACCTCGGTTAGAGAGTAAGCGAGGAGCCAAACGATTTTGTGGGGTGCGCTCGAGTGCTTGGTTAATGAGGGCTTGGCTCTCATCAAGACGAGCGCTCATGAGCAGGGCTCTCGATGCGAGTACCTCCGCCAAGTCTCGTTCTGGGACATTGGTCGTCAACAAGGTTTCAATGGCATCCAGGGTTTGTTGGTATTGTCCAGCTTGCAGATAGGCGCTGGCTAACTCAATGCTTGCCTGGGGTGATGAACCGGCTTGCTCGAAGGCGGTGATGGCTTCGTTATGTTGACCCCGCGCAACCAAAATTCTTCCAAGTTTAATACAAACGTTGTCACGCCTTTGATCTTCATGGGAAAGAACGCGAAGGGTTTGCTCGTATAAGAATGCCGCTTGGTTAATATTGAGTGCATTTTGAGATTGCTCAGCACCCCGAATGAGGTGGGGGATGGCATCTTCAGTTGAAGAGCGCTCTAATAGTAAAAGACCCAGTTCTGCTTGAACTGAAAACTGTTTGGAGTGCTTTTCGAGTAATTCAATAAGGTTTTCGATATCCGTAGGTTGAATGTTGCGAGCAAGATGCTCGCGCAGGCCTTCGCTGGCGATGGCGAGAGCTGGTCCTTGGGCGTGCCGTTCTCTAGTGATGAGTTTTTGGCTTAAAAGGATTTCGATGTGCTCGGCTGTTGTTTCTTTAGGTGCAGGCCAGTTATTCAGCCACCAAGTTTGCGGCGCTGGCTGTGGGACTCGGGAGATCAAGGTAGCCAAACGTTGAACTTCGGGCGCGAGAGCTTGAATTCGGGCGTGTTGGTCGGTGGAAGCCGGCAAGCTTAACTCTTTTCGTGCAACGGCTTTGAGCAGCTCTCTTCCGGGATAGGCAAGGAGCAGCAGCTGGATCTGTGCGGGGTTACCACCGGTAACCTTGAGAACTTCTTGGGCAGCTTTGGAATCGTCGGCTCGAAGTGGACGGTGGGCGTTCAGCATTTTGGCCACACCCTCGGCGGTGAGGCTGGGCACTGTCGTTGGGTTTGCTCCTCTGGGTTGCTCTTGGGAAGTTAGGCTTTGGGTTTGAAGCCAGAAGAGTCCCTTGGGAAACCCCCGCCGACTCAAGAAGTCCACGAATTCTGAGAGTGGACTGGAGTGGGGAACGTCATCAAAGATGAGGGCCATCGGCTTGGCTGCGACTCTTTCAGCCAGCTCAG
>CAZZDT010000148.1:0-7355 GCA_964652435.1 uncultured Bdellovibrionales bacterium | reverse complement strand
CGTATTGAAGAGAAAACCTCTCAAGATATCCGTTCGGTTTTCAACACCAAAGCTCTTGGTTTGTTGAATGCGATTCACGCCCTAAAGAGTGCGCCGCTTCAATTCATTGTGGGTTATTCGTCGTGGTCTGGGCGCTTTGGCAATATTGCACAAACGGACTACAGCGCAGCCAATGAATGGCTCAATCGGGCTCTTACCCAAATCGGTCGTCAGCGCCCAGAATTGAAAGTGACTTCGCTTATGTGGCCGCCGTGGGAAGACTCTTCTATGGCGAAGACGATTCCTGCTCCTATTCGCAAAGCGATGGAAACGCAGGGCGTGAGGTTTTTAAGTGACGATGAAGGACTGGACCTTTTGGACCAGGTTCTTTCGCAAGGTTTATCCGGCGAGGTTCTCGTGGGCGGGCGTGTGCCGCTTGAACTCGCACGGCTTCAAACTTCAGAGACCATCTCTACCTTGACCCATCCTTATCTAGAGGACCATCGTCTTAAAGGTGAACCGGTCATGCCGCTTGCGGTGGCTCTTGATCTTGCCAGCCAGGTTGCAACAGAGCTTACGCACGATGCGCCGGTGGTTCAGGTTAAAGGACTCAAGCTTTATCAAGGTGTGGTGGCTGCTGAGCCGGTACTCCTTGAAAGCAAGACGGAAGCAAAGCGCCTTGGGCTTGATGGCACACAGAAGGCAACATGGGAACTTGAGCAGACTTTAGGGGATAAGAAAGCACTGGCTTATAAGGCAGAGCTTGAAGTGACTCCCGATTACAACGAGGAAGCTGCGCGTTTTGAAAAACAGCCTGCAAGCCTTGAAAGTCTCCCTTTGAGCCTGGATGCATTCTACGCAGAACACACTTTCCATGGACCGCTTTTGCGAGGCATCGAATCCATTACCGCCATGGATCAAGATGGCGTGGTGGGTACGGTTAAAGCTTCTAAACCGGCAGAGTGGATTCCTATGTCGACCCGCGCTACGTGGGCAGCCGATCCGTTGGTGGTGGATGGAAGTTTTCAGCTGGTTGCCTATTGGATGTGGCAATTCCACAAGAAAGCAGCCTTCCCCGTAGGGTTTGGTCGGTTTGTGCAATTGGCACCGTTTGGTGATGAGCTTGTTCACTGCCAGGTGGTTTCCACCAAGATTGAAGAAGCCTCCTTTACGGGGAGCATCCGTTACACCAATGCCAAGGGCGAGCTTTTGGCGGTGCTTGAAGATGTGGAAGCCCAGGTCTTTGAAAAGGCAGAGGAGAGCGATGACACGCAAACTGCCGATGTGGTGGCAGATGTAGATGAGCGTCATTATCGCGTGGAATCTTTTGCGGAGGTTCAAGCATTTGCGGAGCGCTTGAAGATGACGGAGGCCATGGGCCTTCAAAACCCATTCTTCAGTGTTCACGAAGGTACTGCCCGGGATGTATCCGTGGTGGCCGGTCATGAGATGGTGAACTTCTCAAGCTACAACTACTTGGGTTACTCAGGTCACCCACAAGTGGTGCAGGCGGCTCAGGATGCCATCGCAAGATACGGCACTTCTGTTTCCGCCAGCCGCGTGGCTTCCGGTGAGAGGCCTTTGCACGGTCAGCTTGAAGAAGAGCTTGCGAAACTTTTGCAGGTAGAATCAGCGCTTATTTTCTCCAGCGGACACCACACCAATGAATCGGTGATTGGTCACTTGTTTGGCGAGAAGGATTTGATTGTTCATGATTCGCTGGCCCACAACTCCATTATGCAAGGTGCGCTTTTAAGTGGTGCCAAGCGCCGTCCTTTCCATCACGATGATTGGGAAGAACTGGATAAGATTCTCTCGCAGCTGCGTCCGCACTTTGAAAAGTGTGTGATTGCCATTGAGGGCGTTTACTCTATGGACGGGGACATCGCGAACCTGCCGAAGTTCATTGAGATGCGTGATAAGTACAAGTGTCTTCTCTTTGTGGATGAAGCCCACAGTGCTGGCGTATTGGGTGCAACCGGCGGCGGTATTCGTGAGCACTTTGGAACCCGCGGCGATCAGGTCGATATTTGGATGGGTACCTTGTCCAAGTCTTTTGCCAGCTGCGGCGGCTATATTGGTGCCAGTGCGGCGCTGGTTGAGTACTTAAAATACACCACGCCAGGATTTGTTTTCTCAGCGGGTATCAGTCCGGCGAACTCTGCAGCAGCCTTGGAAGCCATTCGCTTGATGAACCAGGAGCCAGAGAACGTGAAGAAGCTGCAGGACAACTCAGAGTTCTTCTTAAATGCACTGAAGGCTCACGGCATTGATACCGGCTTTAGCGAAGGCTCAGCAGTTGTTCCGTGTATTGTGGGCAACTCCATGAAGTCTTTGCAGCTTTCTGAGCGCCTGAGAGTGAAGGGCATCAACGTGCAGCCCATTGTTTATCCGGCGGTGGATGAAGATGCGGCGCGTCTGCGGTTCTTCCTGAGTTCTTTGCACACTGAAGACCAACTTCGGTTTACAGCGGATACACTGGCCCAGGAGCTTCGGGCACTTGAAGTTCTAGGCGATGCGGCGACGGAGCCCGTCAGAATCTAATTTAGGATGAGTAGAGGATGGTAGAGTAAAGTTGGGTTTCTAATTAAGGATACCCAACCATTTTGCCTTGCTTAGGATCCCAGAGCTTGAGTTTAAAGCACTCAATCATAGACTTAGGTGTAAGCCGAACTGTTACTGGGTTTTGGGTTTCGGGGATATCACGCATCACCTCTGGCAATCGATAAAACGGAATCGACGGATTCAAGTGGTGGATATGGTGGTAACCGATGTTCCCGGTGAACCAGTGCATGAGCGGGCTCATGTCCATGAAGCTTGAGGACTCCAGAGCAGCTCGTGAGTATTCCCAGTCTTTGCGCTCCACAATATGCACATCGGGAAAGTTATGTTGGGCGTAGAAAAGATACGCGCCCATGGCACAGGTGATGGCCAGCGGTAAGAAGATACCAAAAAAGTAAGTGTTCCAACCGAAGAAGAAGGGAACGGCTACAACCAATGCAACGTGCAAGAGTAAGGATGCCAACGAGTCCCAGTTTTTCTTGGGGTCACGAATAAAAGAGCTAACAAGCATCCCCAGGACGAAGACAGTGAAGAAGCCAAAGAGAATGGTGAGTGGATGGCGGCTCATTTTGTATTTGAGCTTTTGCGTAGGCGTCATCATGTTCCACATGCGGGTGGTGACCATCATGTAGGAACCAATGTGAGAGCCGGCAATCTTCGCGGTGTGGGCGTGGTGGTAGTTATGGGTTTCACGCCAAACGGTTCGCGGGGTCATTTGGTAGAGACCGTGCAGATTAAAAAGC
The DNA here is from genome assembly GCA_964652435.1 of uncultured Bdellovibrionales bacterium. Taxonomy (GTDB): domain Bacteria; phylum Myxococcota; class XYA12-FULL-58-9; order XYA12-FULL-58-9; family JABJBS01; genus JABJBS01. Next base: position 4,071 of record CAZZDT010000148.1, on the reverse strand, counting down.
ATCTTTGCTGGCTTGCTGCGCGCCAGAAGCGCTCCATGAACATGGTCGTGGTAGAGGATGAAGGCACGAACGAAAATCATCCCGGCAATGAGGGCCGCTGCCGTCTGGGCGGGCCATGTGGGTAGAATGACGGCCAGGCTACTGAAAAAGAGCCAAAGCCCGAAGGTGGATAGGGTGTACCACCAGCTTTTGGCTTTATCTTCTTTGGCGTATTTTCGGGTTGCGCTGATTAGGTTGCGCCCGGTCTTGGTTTCCTCGCTCATGCGAATTCTTCCTCGTGAAATAACAGCTTTCCGGGCTTGGATCCCCGTCCCGAATGGGTGGCTTATAACGCAGCCTTATTGGATTGGAAAGCAGATCGAAGACCAATTTTAATTGATTGCTGACAAGTGGGTGACTTGGTGATACCAAAGCTGCCCAGATGATCCTGATTCAAATGGAGAGAGCCCATGGGTATGATTGAGTGGAGTGTAATCGGCCTGGTCGCGCTGTGGCTATTGGCCAACGCCAAGTCGTCGCGGCCCGATGGAGATGTGGTCAAGAAGCTTCACCCTTATCGAAAGATGCTCGGCTACATCATGCCTTCTCGTAATGGTGCGGTGGTTTATTATGATGAATACGCCAATGTCGAAAATCTCCTGGAGTATTTAGAGAAAGCCCGCGATAAGTTTGGGGCCAACATGACTCACTGCCTTGTTGCTGCATGTGCTCTTGCACTCTCCGAGAATCCGAAAATGAATCAATTCGTCTCGGGCCGCCGGCTTTATCGCCGTCGCGGACGATACCTCACCTTCAGCATGAAGCGTCAGAAGCTCAACAAAGAAGCCAAGCTCTCTGCGGTAAAAATGCAGATGGATGAAGGCGAGACTTTTCGAGACTTATGTGAGCGAATCAATGGGCAGATTAAGGTGGAGCGCTCTGGTGAGAAAACTTATGCGGACAAAGAACTCGGCCTTTTTGCTTTGATTCCTCGCGCCATCTTAGAGGGCGCGGTGCGGATGTTTTTCAAACTCGACTACTACAACCTTTTGCCAAAAAGTTTCATTGAGAATGATGGCATGTTCACCAGCATTTTCATTGCAAACCTAGGTAGCTTGAACATGCGCGCTGGCTTCCATCATCTCTTTGAGTGGGGCAATTGTCCGCTCTTTATGATGGTTGGTCGAGTAGAGGATAAACCAGTGGTTGTAGATGGTGAGTTGAAAGTGCAAAAGCAGCTTCATATCCGCTGGACTTTCGATGAGCGTATCGATGATGGACTGACCGCCAGTTATGGCATGGCCGCGGTGAATCGAGTGCTTGAAAATCCATATGAATGGCTTGGATGCTTGGAGGAAGATGGTTCCGACAAGCACCCACTTAAAGGCCGCGCCGCTTAAGGAAGAGGAACTTCTATTTCTTCCGGAGCTTTGGTTCTAAACCGCTCGTCAACCACATCTACCAATTCATAGAAGTCGGTGTAGAAGCGTTGGTTTGCTTTGCCACTTACAAAATCCACCCAGAAGTTTCCTTTGTCGCAAATTTCATCGTCACATTTTCCATCGGGGAAGATGGTGATGAACTTGGCCCACTTGGATACGCCCACACTCTGCGACTCGACCATGTTGGAAAGCATAATCAATGATGCACCCAGCAGGTCATCGTGCGATTGGCCTTGCCCGTGCAAAAAGAAGAACACAGGGTAGCGCTCGTCTGCATTTTCAGGGTCGTGGTATCCCGGTGGTAGCAGATACGAGAACTCTTTGGTTTGCCCAAGGGTTGCGCTCTCGTAGCTGGTGGTATTGGCGTAGTCTGGATTGCCAATAGGATTGGATGGCTTGGTCGAGTAATTGCTGTTGGGCCACTGTTGCTGCGCAATGCTCATGGCCGATAACATTCTATCAATCACTTGGTTGGCTGTGCCTACGTGGTTGCCATCTCCCTGAGCAATATCAAATGCAGATGCTTCTACATCGCCGTAACGCACATAGGTGTATTGCTTGAGCTTGTCAGCAGGAACCATGGATGGATCAAACTCACCATCTTCATCGGCAAAGCTTGAGAACTGGTCATAGGATACTGCAAAATCTTGAGGCACTTTCGTTTGCAGCTGCGCAAAGAACGCGTTGCTACCAACAGCGGTGTTCAAAAAGTCACGAATGCCGGCATCCATATAAATGTTGAGCCTGCCCAGTTCATCTGCGCTGAGTTCGTTGAGAAGATGCTGTGGGTCGTATTGAAGTGCATGGTCAGTGGCTTGGGAGTAGTTGAAGCTCGAATCGTCTTCACCAAAGTCACCTGTACCCGCAACACCATCGAGTCCGAAGTCAGCAAAGACTTCACCTTCATCATAGGCGTAGTTGTTTTCGGTACCACTTGGATTTCTAAAGTAGTCGTAATTGTCACCGGCAGGATCTGGATTGGTGATGGGGTCGTAGCCTTCCTCTAAGTCATCTGGCAGTCCATCGATGCCGAAATCATCGTAGCGCTCGTTGGCATTGATGATGACGGGTTCGCTGTAGTCACGTACGCCGTTGCGATTGTAATCAACTGCAAGAAGTCCCGGCATGGGGAACCAACGGTTGGTTTCCGGTGTGATCCGACCGAGTTGGCTTTCAAAGCTTTGGTCGTCGTCTTCTTCTTGGCCTTCGCAGAATGTGATCACAGGATAAGCACCCTCCGGGTTGAATTCTGCGTTGTAGTAATTTTCGAGAATCACGGGGTTCTGGCATTTTTCTTCGTTGGTTTGAGCCAGCCAGGCTTCAGTGATGCCGGGGGCGGCCCAGGCAACATCGGTGTTGGTCTCATAAAGTGTATTGCCAAATCCTTTTTGGATATCGAGCAGAGCTTTCATCAGGCTTACGCGCTTGAACGAGCCGCCACGACCACCGTCGGGGCCTCGCCACCAGTTGTTGTAGTCCGATACAAATTCCATAGGACGTTCAAAGTCTGCAGCCACTGCATCCACCGGTACCATGGGGCGTTCTGCCGTCAGGTTGGTTGCGGTTTGCTCGGTGTAAATTCCACAGAAAGTATCTTCGCTGTTGAGGTCTTTGCCGTCAGCGATAAAGCCAGTCATGGTTTCGTAGCTACAAAAACCGCCGAGCCAGTTGCGCTTGATCATGCGGTTCATTGAGGTTTGGTCAATTAAGGGTGCGCCTAAGATACCAATAGAATCCCATTTTTCGGGTTGCGAGAAACCCAGGTAGGCTGCCGCGCCGCCACCCATACTCACACCGGCGATGGATTTATAAGTATACGTCCGTGTGTTGGTGAGTTCTTCAGGCTCAATGGTTTCGCCTGAACAAGCCGCAAGCATTGCGATTGCAATCAAAGTCGCTACTAGTTTCATGTATGTCCCCCCGGACAATAGAGTCGTCGATGTAAGACCAGGTACCCCCAAGGCCCACATTGGTCTGATGAACGCGTACCTTAAGCGGTCGGTTTACGATTCGACAAGTGTAAAATGAAGTAAGCTTCGGTTTTTCAGGCGCCCTCGGCTCCAAGATCGCCGGCAGGGATGGTTTCGCCCAGTTTGGGAAACCAGTCCTGGTCTTTTTCTTTGTTTGGTATGACCAAAGGCTCGCCGTCAAATCGAACGCGGCGGCCCGGGTAGATGAACGTATCAAAGCTGTATTTGAAGATGGATGCCTGGTTCAAAGCTGGGTGCATATGGGGCACAACATCACGGTCGTGAACCTCTCGCAGCAAGCTCCAATGCAGCCCAGGCTTCATATGATGGATGGTGTGAAAACCATTGTTGAACGTAAACCATCCGAAAACATGGCCCACGAAATTTCGGCTGTGGTTGTATTCGGAGTCTTCATCGCATCCATCGTGCTGCAGATAGTTGATGCTCACAATGCCCCAAGCCGCCCAAATGTGGGGAACAAACCAATAGATTAGAAATTTACGCCAATCCAAGAAAAGCAGGGTAGCCGACACCGCGTAAAACACCGCGCTCTCGAGCATGAATTGTTTGTACCAGCGTGGGCGCCGATTCTTCATGAGCTTGGAGAATTGGAAATCGTTGGAGACAATGGCGGGAATCACCGAAGGAAAGAAGAAGAGGAGATTTAAAAAGTTCCATGA
>CAZZDT010000147.1:0-7394 GCA_964652435.1 uncultured Bdellovibrionales bacterium | reverse complement strand
AAGCGTTAAAACTTCTTTCGCACGCTTTTGAGCGGTTGAAACATCACCCAAATCAAGTGCGGCGTGAGCCAAGCGGTGAAGGGTAAGAACCTCTTCACGTCTGTTACCACCTGCACCAAAAAGTTTTCGGGCCTTGGAAAGCTCGCTTAGAGCTCCTTTTGAGTCTTTATTACGCAAGCGAATCAAGCCCGCTTCACGTCGAAACATTGCTACCCGGGGACCAGCAATATTGGGGTCCAACCGGCTCAATGCTTCATCAACAATCTCTTGTGCACCATCTACGTCGCCAACGGCTACCCGCGAACGAACAAGTTGTGCCCGCAAGATATCGGCAATGGCTTGCTGACCGGCACCCACCCAAAGGTCGATGACCCGAGGTAAAACATTGATGGCTTCTTCGTGATTGCCTCGGCCTGCATCGAGCATCACTTTTGCGGCCGCAAGATAACGCTTAAGGCGGCGACTGGCCGCTCCGGTCATCTCTTTTTCAACTTCAGCAATCAATTTAGATGCATGCGTTAAGTCACCAATATCCAGAGAAACCCACGCATCAGCGAGCTCAGCAATTTGAACGAGGTTACGATCACCCCACTTAAGTGCGGCTGAACGAAATTCTTCAAACGCTACCTTCGCTTTCTCGAAATCACCGGTTTCACGGTAAAGGTCACCAATATAACCATGGGCAGCTGCGGCGTGATAAAGGTCGCCCGCTTTTTCAAAGCAAACCGCGGCATGGCCAGCTTGCTCAATCGCATCGTCCAAACGGCCAGCTTGTGCACAAACACGTGCAATCAACCGGTGCATTTCACCTTCGCGGTCGTACTGCTTTTTACCCTTAAGAAGTTTTAAAAGGTCGTAAGCCAGTTCTTCAGCATCGTTAACCTGCTCTAAGCGAACCATGCTGGTTGCGGCCAACATTCCCGCATCCAGGAGGATGTCAGAATCTTTGGTTACCTTGGCCAAGCGGCGGTAAGACTCCACAACGTTTTTGTGGTCTCGTTTTTCACTGTCGATATAAGTCAGTGCTGCCAACGAGCGAGACGCTGTCCAAGGGTCTTTCGACTCGCTTAGTTCCATCATCTCATCACGCATTTGAGTAGGAAGGCCCTGTCGCATACGCGCTCGAGCTGCCAAGACCCGAAGACGACCGCTCAAGGTTTCGTCGGCAGGAATCGAGGCCAAAGTTTTCAGGTAAGCCTTTAGAAAACCAAAGCTACGAACGGCTTCCCAACCGGAGCTTAAAGTCTCAACTGCTTTATCGATACGACCGGAGCGCGCAAGAATCTCACCTGCACGAATCACCCCAAGTGGCTCGCTGTTTTTCAGAGCATGATCTTGCAAAAAGGCCGCAAGAATTTCCGACATCTTGTCATCAAGCTCTGTTTCCCGGTCTTGAACCAAGCGGCGAATAATGGCGTGAACCACAACATTGCCTTCGATTTCATCGAGCAATCGTTTTTGCAGGAGAGTATCAACAACATCGCCAAAGGCTTGGCGACTGATTTCAAGACTCAAAGGCAAACCAATGCGAGTCAATCGAGCCAGACAATCGAGTTCATTATCTGAAAGCCGACCTGCTGCCCGTTCCCAGATAGCCTGAAAGCTTTTGATCGAGCGAGAAGTAAGCTTTCTCAAAAATTCATCATCGGGCAAATCATCGCCAAGCAATGAACCCAAGAAAACGAGTGTGAGTGGGTGGGCAGCTGAGCCGCCACGAAGGGCATCTTCTCGCAGACGATTACCCGCATCTTCATTAAGATTAAGTGATGCACATACCTCGGCCACGGTCGCTGCAGAAAAAGGCTTCACCAGCTCCATGTGGATGCCGGCCTTGTCCATTGCCGCCAATTCAATTTCATGCTGCATTGCTGCCAGAACGCGGTAATTCCCACGGTAAGCGTGGATGGTTCTGACCAAACCTGAAAAATCTTCAGTTTTGATATTGTGCAAGTCATCGAGCATGAGCAGACATTTATGACTGTCGAGCACATCGGTGAGACGACGAAAAGCATCCGCCGCACTATCAACAGACTGCCCTGTCCGACCGGTCAATCGGGCCTCAACCCGAGCAAGCAAACTGGCTACGCCCTCACCGGGGCTTACCGGCAAATAAACCGTTCTTTCTAGCTCAATACTTTCGACTTCGGCCGCCAGCCGTCTCATCAAAGTGGTTTTACCAATGCCAGGTAATCCGATGTACATGGATACTGGGTAGTGGTTGAGGCGCGCGCGGTAGCGAGAAATGTACTCCTCGCGGCCAAAGAATGGTTTATTCAGTGTCGAAATAGCTTCTGGCATGGTTCTTGCTTATCTCCATAGGGGCCAAGTATGCCTGTTATGGCCTAAATTGAGAAAAAAAGCAATAAAATCAGTGAGAAAGCCTGTATTATACCGACTGTTTTATGCAGAGCGCCCGCTATGTATGTGAAATCACATACAATTGATCTAAGCCCCTGTTATTCCGGCAAAACCGGCAAAAGACTCAGTGCATCTCGCACCATCCGAACCCGCTCGCGCAGACCTGCATGCTGAGGCACATCCAAGCTTAAAGAGAGACGGCCAGAGGGGGTTAACCCATATTTAGCAGGCTCAGCCTGAAGCATCACCGCAAATTGAGCCGAATCAATATTGGCTTTTTTCAAGAGGGTTAAACCTATCTTGATTTCTCCCGGATCAAAGCGGCTGGAGAGGGCAGACACACCCAAGCCCTTCAGTCTTAATCGAATCAGCATCACTTCAATCAAAAATGCGACCTCTTCAGGAGCTTGGCCGTGATATTCTTGAGTCTGTTCATAAATCTCGAAAATTTCTTCATCCGTACGGGTTTGGCTAAGGCGTTGATACAGATCAAGCCGGTGCATCGGCTGCTCGATGTAGCTCTCAGGAATTACCGCCGTCACCGGCAGCTTGATATCGGGCTCGACTTCGTGAACCGCATCGGACCCGCGAACCTGTTTGACCGCTTCATCAAGAAGGCGGGTGTAAAGTTCAAAACCGACCGCAGCAATGTGCCCACTTTGGCTCGAGCCCAAGAGATCCCCTGCACCGCGAAGCTCTAAATCCCGAGTGGCAATATGATAGCCAGCACCTAAACTTGAATGGCGCTTAAGCGCCGCCAACCGCTCCGTGGCTTCCCGGGTCATCCGTTGATCACGAGGAATCATGAGGTAGGCATAGGCCCTTCGCTTTCCACGACCGATTCGGCCTCGGATTTGATGGAGCTGACTTAGGCCAAAGGTGTCCGCGCGATTGATAATCATGGTGTTGGCCGACGGAATATCGATGCCGCTTTCAATGATGGCAGTGCTGATAAGGATATCGGTTTTGCGCGTCACGAAATCAACCATGATTTTTTCAAGTTCAGGCCCTTTCATCTGCCCGTGTGCCACCCCAAGGCGGGCGTCCGGAACCCATTCGCGAATGTTTTGCGCCATGGAGTGAATAGACGCGACCCGGTTATGAACAAAGAACACTTGGCCGCCCCGGTGCAACTCGCGACCAATGGCTTCACGAATCACTTCTTCATCAAAGCGCAAAACTTCAGTGCGAATTTCTGAGCGGGCTGCGGGCGGAGTTTGAATCGTACTTAGATCTCTCATTCCCACGGTCGCCATGTGCAGCGTTCGCGGAATCGGGGTGGCCGTCAAAGTTAAGACGTTCACCTCGTGCTTGAGTTCTTTGATGCGCTCTTTATGCCGAACCCCAAACCGGTGCTCTTCGTCCACCACCAACAATCCAAGACGGTCAAAAACAATGTCCTGGCTTAAAATTCTATGGGTCCCAATCAGAACATCCACTTTTCCTTCACGCACTTGCTGAACAATGGCTTTGGTTTCAGCCGGTTTACGAAACCGATTCAAGACCTCAACTCGAACGCCTTCTGCTTCCAAGCGCTCGCGAAATGTTGCCCCGTGCTGCTCGGCCAATACCGTGGTGGGAACCAGGACCGCTGCCTGATAACCGCCTAAAACAGTTAAGAGGGTAGCTCGAATCGCTACTTCAGTTTTTCCAAAACCAACATCGCCGCACACCACCCGGTCCATGGGTTTTTCAGCCTGAAGGTCATCGATGACGGCCTCAATGGCGGAGCGCTGGTCGGGGGTTTCTTCGTAAGCAAATTGTGCTTCAAAAGCTCGAAAGTTTTGGTCGGGAGGATCAATAGCAAAACCGCTTAAAGCAGAACGGCGCGCTTGCACTTCCAGCAAACGGTGCGCCATTTGAATCATAGCGTCTTTGACCTTCTTACGCGTTTTTGCCCAGCGGGTGCCTCCCAATTTATCCAAGCGAACGTTGCCTTGGGGCCCGCGATATTGCTGTAAAAGATTCAGTCGATAAATTGGAACGTAGAGTTTATCCCCATCCGCGTATTCCAAATGCACATAGTCGCCATCTAAGCCGCTCAGCATAAGCCGAGTCAGCCCCATATAACGACCAATGCCATGATCCATATGAATGACAGCATCGCCGTCTTTTAGGTCGCGAATGGTTTCAAGCCCGCCTGGCTCCGGTCTCTTGCGCCGCCGTGTTCTAGATAGCACACGTGAAACATCAAAAATTTCGCGGTCAGTAATGAGACAAAGTTGATGCTCTTGAGATTCGAATCCTTCACTGAGTGCGCCGACCACAATGCCCCGATACAATCGCGGTGTTTCCAGGCCCCGAACCACATCACGGGGCAAGCGGTTTAAAATGGGTAAATCTATTTTTCGAGCCAAAAGAAGTTCGCGCAGCCGCTCAGCCTGAACCCGTCCTTCGCAAAGCAGCAAAACGTGGGAAGATGTATCGAATCGCTCTTTTAAGGTTTGCACCAAGGGATCTAAGATCTCACCGCGGCCGGGGTCTGACCGGCGTAAGTTCATCTCCGAGACCAGGCCTGTCCAAGGTTGCATCTTGGAACTGATGTCCGCTGTCTCGTCCGTAAATAGATTCGCGCTTCGAATTTGCTTAAGCGAGCTCAGCTCTTGGGTCACTTGAGATGGCGAGACATAAAAAGAATCTACCGCCAATGCAGGCTCACCGCTCACCACCGCGCCATCATAGGCAACTTCGCTTCGCTCCGCTTGGTCCGCCATAGACTCAAAAAGTGTATGGTCTCCCAACAAAACTGCTCGCGATGATATTTGGGTAAAAAGCGAGGCAATGGATTCCGTGCCGTTGTAAAAAAGAGGCCACAAAGACTCGATGCCAAAGAAATAATGCCGACGCTCAATATCCTCAATGATTCCACCGAGGCGTCGAGAGGGGATAGCTATTTCCTCTCCGAGTTGCCTTAAAGCTCCGGTGGCTCGTGCAACTCTCTCATCGGTGTAAGCTACTTCACGAATTGGGAAAATAGTAAGGGTTTCAAGCTCTTTTCCGCGCCGCTGGGTTTCCACATGGTAGGGGTGGATGGTGTCCACTTCATCCCCAAAAAGGTCAATGCGGATCGGGTGGGTCTGCAGTGGAATGAAGCAATCAATGATTCCACCACGCACGGTGAAAGTTCCCGGGTCTTCAACGGTATCAACCCGCTGATAACCGCAAGTCATAAAAGCATCAACAATGGCATTGCGCTCGACCGTATCTCCGAGCCCGAGGGTGAAATACGACTGCTTAAAATCCTCCTCGCAAACCCAGCGGCTCAGTAGGCTGCGGGCCGTAATAATAATGTGCTTTGGGTTTTGGTTTTCTAGGATGGAGGCTCGAATGGCCAAACGCTCACCCATCACCACGGAATCCGCTCCCGCACCATCCCATGGTAAATGGGGCACATCGGGAAAAACAGCTGGGCGAAACTCTGTAAATGTTCCCAGATCTTGGGCCAATGCCAGCTGCTCTCGTTCAGATTCCACCACCCAAAGCGTTGTGCCTTCGTGCTCCTCTCGGGCCACCATATAAGCAAGCTGAGTGGAGCTGGCCCCCTCAATCCGCACGATGTCCTGGTTTTCTAAGGCTAAGTTCAGCGGCTGCACAGCATTCTCTCCGGTACTCTGCAACTCGTCCCAGGCAAATAACCTCGAACAAGCAGAGGATTGAGCGCTAAAATGGCGTGATTTGAGAACGCTTGGTAGGGTGATTTCATGTTCACGCGATTATTTATCATCTTTTCTATTCTAATTGGACCATTGCTGGTCTCCTGTGCAAGTACAAATGCGGGAGAAACTCTTCAAGAGTCTGTAAGCGCCTACAATCAAAACCTTCGCTGGAAGCGCTTCACCAATGCCTCACGATTTGTTCCGGCTGAATCTCGCGCTAAATTTCTTGAGCGATATCTCAATGCTGAGGACGATTTACATATTCAATCAATGGAAGTTCGCAACGTCACCTCCTACACCAAAGACGGGAATCGCGTAGCCGATGTTGTGTTGGTGGCGGAAGCTTATCTTCTTCCCAGTACCGTGGTGGAAAAAATGACCATTGTACAGCGCTGGGCCCAAGTCGATGGTGCTTGGATTTTGGAAGAGTCCAGTCGCGAGCTCGTTCCAGAGATTTCTACTACCAATCCTTAAAGCTGCCTATCTTTGGTTGACCTTCTCGGTTTGCGGCGCTAGACCGCCACTACTATGGCGGAATTTAAAGGGCTGACCTCAGAACATTTTAGTACATACGAACCCTCGCGCTGGTCGAGCATGGTGCACAACCTTGCCCGCATGCAGGCCAAAGATGCGATGGTTGCACTGGCGCAAAGTGCCACCGACGAACTTGGAGATGCTTTGGCTCACCTGGTCCGAGGGGCCAGTGATGAAATTCCAAACATCACCAACCAGAAAAAAGTCGACCGTCAGTGGGTCTACTGGTACCGCAACAAAGAAGACCGAGAAACACTTTCCAACTTCTTGGGTAAAACTGTTTTAGACAGTGCAAGCTTGTTCACCACCGCTGTTCAAGACAAGCACCTTATTGTCGGTTTGGTTTTGGCTGAAACTCAGATAACCGTGGGGCTGCATATGGCTGCTGGTGCTGAAGTCGACCGCCGAAACTTTTTGGCCCACCTTAAAGACGAATACAAAATCGATAAAACCCTCGAAGCATTTGGTGAGATTCCGGAAAATATGCTCATGGGCGGACCTGATTCTCTTAAACCCATCAGCGAATGGAATATTGGAGAACAAAACCCAGAACTCGAAAGCCTACTTGAATCGGACACGCCATTCTTTCTTGGATATGTTGCCGAACCAGATCTAGCAGTAGAGATGGGCGAAGAGCTTTCTGCCTGGGCACAAAACGGCATTGAAAAACTTCTCGGCTTTTACAAGCACATTGCTTGGAGCAAAACCAATGATTGCATTGGGCAAGGCCGCGCCGTTAAAAAAGAAAAAGAAGAGAAAATTAAACGCTCCGCAAATTTTCAAACTGGCGATAAGGTAAGAATCACCACCGGGCTGCTCAGCGGGCAAATTGGAATCATTGAAAAC